>DUUU01000147.1 GCA_012841485.1 Armatimonadota bacterium | reverse complement strand
GGCCGGATGGTGCTGCTGCCCGCCCGGGTGGCCCCCGCCCCGGCGGCCGGCCCGATGGCGAGCGTCCCGACGCCCGGCGTCCCGGCATGGACCCGGCGAGGATGAAGGACTTCAACCCGCTCGCGGCCCCAGCGGGTGAAGCCGGCGCCCGGCAGCGCGGCAACCGGCGTCTCCAGGAGGCGGTCTCGCTCATCGAGAAAAAAGCCGCCAAGAAGTAGGCGACGCATCATGCGATGCGAAGGGGAGAGGGTCTCCTGCGGGGGACCGCTCTCCCCCACTTGTGCCCCCGGCCCCGCCCGGTGCCGATACCACGGATGAAGGAGACAGGCACGGATGGACCGGGTGCGCGCACCCGGGATTGCACGCCCCAGCCGGAAGCGCGGTTGTGCTACCCGCGCGATACACGTAGGGCTTCTGCACACCCGGGCGCGGAGCGGGAAGCACCGCGCTGCTTCCTGGCAAAGCCCTTCGGGCTCCCCCTCCCAACCCACGCCGCTCTGAAGTACCCGGGAGTGTCGCCCAGCCCGACAGGGCTTCGCTCGCAAGCAGCGCGGTGCTTTAGCGCCGTGCGATACGCCTGGCGGGCGTCTTCATGCCCTCACGATGCAATGCCCACGAGTTGCTTCCTCATCTCGGAATCCCAGCCGGCCGGCCCATTCACGCCCGCGCCCCCTCGGCCCGATGGGGGGAGCGAACCGGCGCCGTGGAGAGCTGGTACTGGCTGGAATAGAGCGCGTGGTAAGCGCCGCCCGCAGCCAGGAGTTCGTCGTGAGTGCCCCGCTCCACGACGCGCCCGCCATCAATCACCAGGATGCAATCGGCCTGGCGGATGGTGCTCAGGCGGTGCGCGATCACGAAGCTGGTCCGCCCCTCCATCAGCCGGAGCATCGCTTCCTGGATCTGGAGCTCCGTGCGTGTATCGACGCTGCTCGTCGCCTCATCGAGGATGAGGATCGCCGGGTCCGCGAGGATCGCGCGGGCGATGGCGAGAAGCTGGCGCTGGCCCTGGCTGAGCGTGCCGGCGGCCTCGGAGAGGAGCGTATCGAACCCTCGGGGCAACCGGCGGATGAAGCCCTCTGCGTTTGCCAGCCGGGCCGCCTCTTCCACCTCGGCATCCGTGGCATCCAACCGTCCGTAGCGGATGTTCTCCCGCACCGTGTCCGCGAAAAGAAAGGTGTCTTGCAGCACGATCCCAAGCGCCCGGCGCAGGCTCTCGCGGGTGACCTCCCGGATATCGTGACCATCCACGCGGATGCAGCCCGAGTCGATATCATAGAATCGCGTGAGGAGGTTGATGATCGTCGTCTTGCCTGCACCGGTCGGGCCCACGAGCGCAATTGTCTGGCCAGGCAGGGCGTGGAACGAGAGCTCTTTCAGGACCGGCTGTCCCTCGACATAGCTGAAGCTCACGCGATCAAAAAGGACCTCTCCGCGAACACGGGCGAGCGTGCGTTCACGCTCCGGCGCACCGCGCTCGGGCGCCTCGTCCAGGATAGCGAAGACGCGCTCGGCACCGGCGATGGCCGATTGGATCGTGCCATAGATCATGGCGATCTCATTCAATGGGCGCGAGAAATGCTGGGCATACGCGATAAACGCGGCGACAGTGCCCAGTGTCGCCCAGTCGCGCAAGACCATCCAGCCGCCCGCCGCGGCGAGGATGGCAAAGCCGGCGTTGCGGAAGAGCCCCATCACGGGGCCCATCAGGCCCACCCAGATCCCCGCCTTGATGCCGGCGCGGCGCAGCGCGGCGTTCGCCTCGTCGAACTGCGCAATGGCCTGGCGCTCATGCCGGCACAGCTTCACCACCCGCTGGCCCGTCGTCATCTCCTCGACGATGGCGTTCACCACGCCCAGGCAGCTCTGGCGCTCGCGAAAGCCCTCGCGCGTCGCCCTGGCGATGGCGCGGCTCGCCACCAGCATCAAGGGGAGAGTGATCAGCGCCGCCACCGCCAGACGCGCGTTGAGCGCAAACATGGCATAGGCCGCCCCGGCGACCGAGAGGGTGCTGGAGACGAGGCGCGTCACCGACTGAGCGAGCGTCTGGCTGACGGACTCCGTGTCGTTCGTCAGGCGGCTCATGAGCTCGCCATGGGGATTGCGATCAAAGAAACGCAGGGGCAACGCCTGAACGCGGGCAAAAAGGTCGCGGCGAAGATCACGCACCGTACCCTGCGAAATCCGAATCATCGCCATCGCCTGTAGATAGGTGCCCGCGGCGGCCAGCACGTGCACGAGGAGCATCCAGCCCACCACCCGTGCCAGCACGCGCAGGTCGCCGGGCACGATGCCGTCGTCTACCGCCCGGCTGGTCAGGTAGGGGTTGAGGAGCGAGAGCACCGTGGTGGCCACGACCAGAAGCGACACGCCGGCGAGCGGGACGGCATACGGGCGCAGGTAGCCCCAAAGCCGGCGCAACACCCCGCGCGTATCCCCCGCCTTCTGCACGGGGCCGCCCAGGTGGTGCCGGCCGGGGCCCGGCCCAAAGGGCCGCATCAGGCCGGGTGCCGCGCGTTTCTCTGTCATGCCTGCCCCCCTTCACTACGAAGCCCCGCCAGCAGGGTGGACGCGCTCTCCGGGAGAGAGGATGATTGCGGCGCATCCCCCGCCTCTACGAGCTCTCCCAGCTGCGAGCGAAGGATCTCCCGGTAGATCGGGCTGGAGTGCAGCAGCTCCTCGTGCGTGCCCAGCGCGGCCACTTTTCCCTCGTCCAGGATCAGAATCCGATCCGCCAGGAAGACGGCGCTGGCCCTCTGCGCCACGATCAGGCGGGTGCAGCGATGGTCCCAGGCCTGAAGGCCTCGCAGGATCTCCGCCTCCGTCGTTGCATCTACGGCACTCGTGCAGTCATCCAGGATCAGAAGAGCCGGGCGACACGCCAGGGCGCGCGCGATGGCCAGGCGTTGCTTCTGTCCCCCGGAGAGACTGGTGGCCCGCTGCCCGAGCACCGCGTCATATCCCCCGGGGAGCGCCTCCACGAAGGCGTGCGCCTGCGCCAGGCGCGCGGCTTCCTGGACCTCGGCATCCGTCACGTCCGGGCGCGCGAAGCGGATGTTGTCGCGCACGCTCCCGGAGAAGAGCACCGTCTCTTGGGGCACGACGCCGATCCCGGCGCGCAGCTCCTCCTGGCGCCTCTCACGCACGTCCACGCCATCCACCAGGATCCGCCCGGCGGTTACGTCATACAGCCGGGTGATGAGGTTGACGAGGGTGGACTTGCCCGATCCGGTCGCGCCCAAAATGACCACGCACTCGCCGGGCTCGATGGCAAAGGAGACGCCGCGCAAGACGGGCTGCGATTCGGCGCCGGCATAGCTGAACTCAACGTTGTCAAACTCCACGCGGCCGCGAGTCACCGCGGCCTTTGCGGGGGTGTCGGGAGCGTCGCGCACCGTCGGCTCCGTCTCCAGCACCTCGAGGATTCGGTCTGCGGAGGCATCCGCGCGGGTGAGCTGCATCAGGAGCATCCCGACCATCATCAACGAGCCGAGCATCTGCGCCAGGTAGTTCGTGAAGGCGAGGATCTGCCCCACCTGCATCTCGCCGGCGTGGACCAGGAGGCCGCCCCACCAAAGCGCAGCCACCACGCCCAGGTTCACGAGGAGCATCATCAGCGGCCCCATCCCCGCCACCAGTGAGGAGGCGCGGACCGCCGTCTCCATCAAGCTCCGGTTCGCCGTCTCAAACCGGGCCGTCTCGCGCTCGGAGCGCACGAACGCCTTGATGACGCGCGCGCCCGCAAGGTTCTCTTGCAGCGTCACGTTCACGCGATCCAGACGGTCCTGAACAGCCAGGAAGAGGTCGTGCCCCTTGCGCGTCACGGCAAGGAATGCCGCAATGGCCAGGGGGCAGATCGCCACGATGAGGAGCGAGAGCGTTGGGGCCGTGAGCACCGCCATGAAGAAGCTGCCGATGACCAGAAGTGGAGCGCGCACGAGGATGCGCATCAGCATCGCTGCGGCCTCTTGCACCTGATCCACGTCGTTGGTGAGGCGCGTGACGAGGCGTCCGGTCTCCAGGCGGTCCAGGTCCTGTCCGGAAAGTGCCTGCACCTTGCGGAACAGGTCGCCTCGGATATCGGCACCGAAGTGAAGCGCCGCGATAGTCGCGAAGATGGTACACCCGATGCCGCCCACGGCGCCGATCAAGGCCGCCGTGATCATGATGGCACCCGTACGCCCGACGAGCGAGAGGTCGTGGTTGGCGATTCCCACATCCACGATGGTCTGGAGCAGGCGAGGCTGCAGCAGATCCATGGCCACTTCCAGGGCCATCAGCAAAGGCGCGGCCAGTGCCGCCCACCGGTAGGGGGCCAGATAGCGCGCTAGCGCCCGGAGAGATCTCATGCGTCCGGCTCTCCCTCGCTCTCTTTCTGCGCGACGCGGCGCAGGGCCGCCGCATAGAGAGCGCCCAGGCCCTCATGCAGCTTGCACAGGTCATCATCGCGCAGCTCTCCCAGCAGGTCCAGGAGATGGCGTCGCCGCCGCTCGCGGTGTTGCTCCCACTCGCGGCGACCCTTGGCGGTGAGGCGCGCGCGCACCACCCGCCGATCATCCGGATCCGCCACGCGCTCCACCTTACCCCGCTGCACCAGGGCATCGACCAGGCCGGTCACCGTGCTGGGGCTCAACTGAAGCTCGGTCGAAAGCTCCGACATCGAGGGCGAGTCCAGAATGCCGATCAGCCTCAGACACTCCAACTGCCCGAGAGTGAGCTCCAGATCCACCGGCCGCCGCCTGAGAGGGGGCCCGAAAAAGCTGCGAATGAGGTCGTCAATCGCGATCATCAACTCGTCGCGCGATGCCGCCATGCCGGCCACCCCTTTCGGCTACAGAATATTACGGTTACCGAACTATTTCCCATTATAGCACACGCCTCCGGATTCGGCGAGTCCTTTTTTGGCGGCGATACCACGGATGAAAGGGACGGAAACGGATGGGAGAGTGAGGAACGCCTGTCGGGGCGGTGCTTGTGTTGATTCCTGGCCGCTCACCCCTCCAGGCGGCTTGGCACCCCAGTGCATGCTTAAGGCTGTCGTCGCGGCTGACGAATGGATGTCGCGATGAGGCCCGTGGGGACCCAGCCAGGGCGCGAAGGAGGAACGGAAGCATGTGGCAATGGGTGTGTGCCGGCAGAGCGCCAAAGGGAGGCGGGAGGTGGCTGGCCGTCTGCCTTGCATGGGTGTGGCTCGCCGGCGCAGTCGCCATCGGTGGATGCGGCGGCGCGGGCGCAGGAACGGAGGGAACAACGGGCGATCAAAACGCGCGTCTTCACGAGGAGGGACAGCGCCGGGCCGCCGTGACAGAGACCCTCGATATCCTGGAGAGCGCCGGCATGGAGCAGTGGGCGGAGTATGGACGGTATCTCCTGGAGAAGGAGCGCATCCGGTTCATGGACTTCAGCTCGCCCAGCAAGAATGAGTTCGGGGTGTCTGGCCTGGATGGCGCCGCCGATATTGAGGGGCAGATGGTCTACCTGGATCAAACCGTTTGCCTGAAGATGCCCCCGCGGCATCTCGCCATCGTCATGCTCGACGAGATGGCGCACCTCTACTATCGGACCAGCAGTCACACGTACTTTGACCAGCTGCATGCGGAATTCATCCAGCGCTGGCAGGATCGATATGGCCGCCCGTTCAACGAGATGGGTCCGGAGGATGCCGACTACCAGGAGTGGTGGGATGCCTTCTACCGGATCCACCCGCGCTGCATCGACGAGGGGGCACTGCCACGGTCGTAGGTAGCGCCCCCCTCGCTTTGTTCAGAAGGGGAATCTTCTGGTAGGTTGCCCCAAGCAGAGTAGACGATCCAGAAAGCTGTGCTTGCGCGGCTGCTCTCCCGACAGGGCATCGAATATGGAAACGAGCGAGTCGTAGATGAGGCGGGCACAACGCTGGTAGTCGCGGTCGCTACCGCCCACGGGATCGAGGATGTCGCGCCAGCGGGGCCGCCGGCCGGTCATCTCGCCGACAAACTCGGAGAAGGTGTAGATGCGAGGGCGCAGCACGGGAAGCCGCGCGACCAGTTCTCGCTTCTGGGCGCGCGTCGAGGCCACCATGTAGTCGGCCCAATCCGCGATCCCAAGGGTGAGAGGCGTCGTCTGGTGCGTTGTCAAATCCACGCCATACTGCGCCGCGACCTTGATCGCCTGCGGCATGGCTCCCCGACCGGGCTCAGCGGCAAGCCCAGATGAGCGGAAGAGGATCTTCTCTGGGAGAGAGCGTTCCTCAGCAAGCTTCTTTGCCAGGCCCTCGGCCAGCGCGCTCCG
>DUUU01000146.1 GCA_012841485.1 Armatimonadota bacterium | reverse complement strand
GAAGCCTTATCCAAGGCTTCCCCGACGCCACTATCGATCTCGCCACAGCCGGGACGGAGCTCCCATCACTAGAACGCCACGCGCGAACGGGCGCCCCCGGTTGTCACCCTCGCCACCAGTGACCGAACGCGAGGAGGCCCGCGGCTGATGCCTTGCGGGTTACTCCGTCTTCAGCTCGACCACCGTCGCGCCCGTGCCACCCTCGCACTGCTCAGCGAGGTGATAGGCCGATACGTGCGGGTGCTTGCGCAGGAATTCCCACACGGCGTTGCGCAGGGCGCCGGTGCCCTTGCCGTGGACCACGCGCACCGATGACACGCCGGCCAGGATGGCATCGTCCAGGTACTTATCCAGCTTCAGCATCGCCTCGTCGGCCATGAGACCGCGCAGGTGCAGCTCGATGCCGAAAGTTGCTGCCTTGGCGACCATGGTGTTGGACGAGAGGCTGGGCATCGGGCGTGGTTTTGGCGCACCGACCACCTGGATATCTGATAGGGGCACCGTGAGCTTCATTGCGCCCATCTGCACGAGCACTTCGCTGCCGCCCTCGTTCATCTCCAGGACGACGCCTCGCCCGGCGAAGGGCTGCACCGTGACGGTATCACCCGGGCGCGGCGGACGCGACAGGGGCGCCGGCTCGACGGGCTGCGGCGCCGGACGGCGTTGGGCCTGCGCCTTGCTCTCCTCTTCATGAACTTCAGCGGCGAGCTGCTTCAGCGATTGCATCGCCTGGTTTGTGTCGCGGTTCTCGCGCGACTGCTCGCGCAGCTTGGCCAGGATCTGGCGGGCCTCCTCTTGGGCCTTGCGCACGATGGCCGAAGCCTCGCCGGCCGCCTCGGCGAGTGCCATCTCGCGGCGCTCCCGGGCCTGGTCAAGCTCCTGTTGCAGGCGCCGGCGGATCTTCTCCGCGTCGGCGGCGATCGATTCCGCGGCCTCGCGCTCGTTTCGCGCGACGCGCACATCCTCCTCGATCCGCCGGATCAGCCCCTCGACCTGAACGTGCTCGGCGCCAAGGAAGGAGTTGGCCTCCTCCACAATGGCCTTGGGAAGGCCGAGCCGGCGCGCGATGGTCAGCGCGTTGCTGCTCCCCGGAATGCCGATCAGCAGCCGGTACGTCGGCTGCAGCGTCTCGACATCGAACTCGACGCTGGCGTTCTCGATCTCCGGATGGCTGTAGGCATACTCCTTCAGCACCGAGTAGTGCGTGGTTGCCACGGTGCGCGCGTGCTGGCGGGTGAGAAACTCCAGCAGCGCCCGGGCGAGCGCCGAGCCCTCGGTGGGGTCGGTGCCGGCGCCGATCTCATCCAGGAGCACCAGGGCGTTGCGCCCAATCCGCCGGACGATCTTGACAATCTGCCGGATGTGCGCCGAGAAGGTGGAGAGCGATTGCTCGATGCTCTGCTCGTCACCAATATCCGCGAAAACCTGCTTGAAAACGGCCATCCCCGAGCCGTCTGCCGCCGGCACATGCAGCCCCGATTGCGCCATCAGCGTCAGGAGCCCGAGCGTCTTCAGCGTCACCGTCTTCCCGCCTGTGTTTGGGCCGGTGATCACCAGCGTCGAGAACTCCTTGCCCAGGTGGATATCAATCGGCACCACGTTGCCCTGAAGGAGGGGGTGGCGCGCGCCGCGGAGGGCGACCTGGCCCTGGGTGTTGAGACGCGGTCGCACCGCCTTTTGGGCGCGGCTGAGCTGCGCCTTCGCATGGATGAAGTCGATGATGCCAAGCGCGTGCAGCGTGGCGTGCAGCTCCTGCGCGCGCCGGCGTACCAGATGCGAGAGCGCCGTCAGGATGCGCTCCACCTCGTGCTTCTCATTCGCCTCTAGCTCGCGCAGGTCGTTCTGCAGCGCCAACACCGAGGCCGGCTCCATGAAGACAGTGGCGCCGCTCGCGGAGGTGTCGTGGACCAGTCCGTCGAAGGCGTGGCGGTATTCCGCCTTGATTGGGACGCAGAGGCGGTCGCTGCGCCGAACGACGACCGGCTCCTGGATCATCTTTTCGTAGGCGGACGAATGGAGAATCTGGTCGATGCGCTCGTGCAGGCGCGAGTGCGTGACGCGGATGCTGCTGCGGATGTGCGCCAGCTCTGGACTGGCGCTGTCCTGCACCTCGGCGCGATCGCTGATGGCGGCGCGGATCTCGTGCTCGAGGGCGTTGAAGTCGTAGATGTGGGTGGCCACCTCGTTCAGCAGCGGGAAGCGGCTGCGGTAGCGCGCAAAGAAGAACTTCAGCCGCCTGGCGGAGTAGACCGTGTCGGCAATATCCAGCAGCTCCTGGGGCTGCAAGATGCCGTCACGCGTGGCGCGATCCACCGCGACGCGGATATCGCGAATGCCCCCCAGGGGGATGCCCCCCTGCTCCTCGATCACGAGACATGCCTCGGCCGTCTCCGCCTGGCGCTGCTCGATCTCACGAAGATCGGTCAGTGGCGCCATGGCGCGGACGCGCTCCTTGCCGAGCTCGCAAGACGCGTGCGCCAACAGCAGTTCGCGTACCCTTTCGTACTCCAAAACCCTCAGTGATTGCTCGTCCATAGTTGGTCTCATTATAGCACGCGGTCCCCCCCGGGTCAAACCTCGCTGAGGCGCGGAAAACCGCATGGTTGCTAGATTCCTGGAGCCCCAGCCGGGGCATTGCGCGCCGCCCGCGAGGGCGCAATCGCCGCCGTAGAGATGATGGGGATGGAGATGCCTTCGGGCTGGCGCGTGGCACCGTGGCCGATGGCACACTCCATGCACTTCCCGACCATGCCACACCGGAGACGGGCCCGCCCGATGCACCGGTGTGCCGGATCGGGCGAGCAGGGAGCGGTGTGATCCCGGCGCCGCGCCAGGATGCTCGCCCCGCGAGTTGCCATTTCGCACGCGCGGTGAGCAGTCGGATCTCGCGGCCTGCACTCCACCCGCGCACGCCGGCATTGGCAGCCAATGAAGCGAGCCCCCGCGTGGGGCCCGGCACGTCCCTTCGCCTCGCAGAGGCCTATCGCGAGGAGGTGCAATGACGCCTGGGGGTGACGCCGTGCAACTCGGCATGGCGGAGCGGTTGCGTTACGAGCGACTCATCGTGAAGCTGAGGTGGGTGGCCATCGCCTGGATTCTCTCACTGGCCCTGTTTGGCGAGCAGGCAAGAGCGGGCGGAGTGGCCGAATGCACGGCGCTCGCCGTGATCCTGGTCTGCAGTGCCTACTTCACGGCGACGGCCTATCGCAAGGAGAAGCCCGCGTGCTTTGGCCGGCGCGCCTTCGTGATCGACTTTGCCAGCGTGACGCTCGCGATGGCGCTTTCGGGCGGAGTACAGAGCCTGGCGGTGGCGCTCTACTGGCCAACGATTCTCACCGCCAGCCTGCGTTTCCGTGGCCGCGACGCCCTGGGTGTGGCGCTGCTTGCGCTGCTCTCCCTCATCTGGATCGGCACGATCCACCACGGGAGCGCGGTTCTCTTTGAGGGAACGGAGATTGCGCTGCGGGCCGGGGGCTTCGTGGCGACGGCGCTCGCTGGCTCGGCCCTGGCGCGCCGCCTTCGCTACGAAGCGACGCGGCGGGCCCTGGCGGCGAAGGAGCACGAGAGCGCGGGGGCGAGGCTGCGGCGAGCCGCCTTTCTCGACGCGGTGGCCACAATCCGGCGTGAGATGCAGGACCCGGACGCGGTCATACAGGCGGTGCTCGCGCCGATTCGACTGAAGACCGATGCGACCACCGTGGCCCTGCTGGTGGCTGATCATGACCGGGGGGTGCTTCGAGTGCATGCGGCGGGCGGCGCCAGTGCAGAACGCCTGCGCGGCCTCAAGCTGCCGTATGATGGCTCGCTTGTCGGCGAGTGCGCGCTGTGGGCACGCCCGGTGATCGCATCGGCTGCCCACTCTGGCCGGCGGTTTCAGGATGCATATGAGGCGCGGCACGGCGTGGCGCTTTCGTCGGTGCTGTGTGTACCGCTCTCTCAGAGCGCGAGCGTGGTTGGGGTTCTCGCACTGATCGACCGGCGAGGCCTGGATGCCTTCACCGAGGAAGACCTGGAGTTCGCGCTCTCCGCCGCGGAGCATGTCGCGGATGCCCTCCGCGATGCGCTCTCGCGCCACGAGGGCCACCGCCAGATTACCGAGATGGCGGCGTTTCACGGGCTCTCCCGCGTGCTGGCCGATGGCATCCGCCGGGAGGAGATCACGTCCGGGCTGTTGGAGGAGGCGATGAAGGCGGCACGGGCCGACTCCGGTTGCGTCCTGCTCCTGGACCCCGACACCGGGCGCCTGCGCCCGGAAGTGGTCCGCACCCCGCATCACGCTTACCAGTTGCCGGGCGTCTTCTTGGGCGAGGGCGCCATTGGCCGCGCTGCCATGGAGCGGCTCCCGGCTGTGATCGCCCCCCTGGGCCGAGAGCCGCTCCTGCTGAAGCTCGCCGGGGGGCGAGCCGCGAGCGCGGCCCTGCTGGTGCCCCTGGTCACGGGCAACCTCCTCGCCGGCGTCGTCGTCCTCATCCGCGCCGTCGCTTTCGAGAGCCATGCGCTGGCCACGGTGCGGGGACTGGTGGAGCAGGCGGCTATCACCTTCGAAAATGAGCACCTGCGCGAGACAGTGCGCTCGGGTTACCTGAAGACGATCCGCGCTCTCGCCGAGACCGTAGATGCCAAGGATCCCTATACGCGGCAGCACAGCGAGCGCGTGGCGCGCTACTCCCGTGCCATCGCCGAGGAGCTGCGCCTCCCGGCGGGGCAGATCGAGACGATCGAGGTGGGCGCGCTCCTTCACGACATCGGAAAGATCGGGATCAGCGAGGCGGTGTTGGCCAAGCCGGGCAGGCTCACCGCGGAGGAGTTCGCGCAGATGAAGCTGCATCCGGTGATCGGCGCGAAGATTGTGGCGCCGCTCAGCTTTCCCTCCGATCTGGTGGCCCTGGTGCGCCACCACCATGAGCGTCTCGATGGCCGCGGCTATCCAGATGGCCTGGGCGGCACCGATCTGGCGCTCAGCGCGCGCATCGTGACCGTTGCCGATTGCTTCGATGCCATGGGCTCGGATCGCGCTTACCGGCGCGCGCTCTCCCTATCGAGTATTATCGCGGAGCTGCGCCGCTCCGCCGGCTCGCAGTTCGACCCCGAAGTCGTCGATGCGTTCCTGAGCGTGCTCGACCGGCGCGGCAGGGAGCTGGTGCCGCGCCTCCCGTGAGGGCAGCCGCGGGCCATCGGATGGGGGAGGGGATCCCGGGCGCGGAGAGGCTTCGCTCTGCAGGAGAGGTGCCTCGCGGGGAGTAGTCAGCGTTCTGTGTCTCCCTCCGGGAGGATGAGATGTACATCCTCGGGAGGCACGCGGAGATGGACGCGGTCGCCCTCCTGGAAGCCAGCGAGGGGGGAATCCCGGCGAAGCTCTAGCGAAACGAAGGGGGTGCCGGCATCGGTGCGCGCCTCCAGACGGAGCAGGTGCCCGCGCTCGGTGATGCGCGTGAGCGTGGCCGGGATCAGGCCCTCGGGCGCGCTCTCGCCATTGGGGGGCGTGATACGCACCGCCTCCGGGCGGACCACCGCCAGCGCCGGGGTGTTGGAGAGCGGTTCGGAGGGAGCTGCCAGAATCTCATCACCGGTATCGAGCGGCAGGCGCACGCGGCCATCCGGCAAGAGGCGGGGGGCGCCCGCCAGTGGGAGAATATTCTCGGAGCGCGTGAACTGGGCGACGAAGCGTGTCGCGGGCGCAGAGAAGATCTGACGGCGCGTGCCTACCTGGATCATCCGCCCGGCATTCATGATGCCGATGCGGTCGGCGACAGTCAGCGTTTCCTCGAAGTTGTGGGAGATGTGGATCACGGTGACGCCCGCGCGGCGCTGGATATCGCGTAGATCGGCGCAGAGGCGGTCGCGCGTCTGCTCATCGACGGCGGCGAGGGGTTCATCGAGGAGCAAGACCGGGGGCTGGACGGCGAGGGCACGGGCGAGGGCCACGCGCTGCTTCTCGCCCCCGCTGAGATGGAGCGGCTCGCGCTCCAGGATCGGTTCGATGTGGAGTAGCTCCGCCAACTGTTCGACGCGCTTATCAATCTCCTTCTGGGGCCGCCGGCGTACTCGCAGGCCAAAGCCGATGTTCCGACGCACGGACATGTGCGGGAAAAGGGCGTAATCCTGAGGCACATAGCCGATGTTGCGTTGCTCGGGCGTCAGAGGCGTGACATCCTGATCGCCCAGGAAGATCCTCCCGCGGTCGGGGCGCAGCAGGCCGGCGATGCACTCGATGAGGACGCTCTTGCCCGCTCCGGTGGGCCCCAGGATGCAGAAATACTCGCCTGCCTCGATTGTGAAGGAGATATCGCGCAGGTCGAACTCGCCCAGGCGGATGAAGACGCCCTCGATGCGCAGAGCTACCATAGGTACCCTTTCCCCCCCAGCTTCTTGAAGAGGAGCAGAGTGACCGAGGCGATGATGATCATCAGCACGGTGACGGCGACCGAGGTCTCGATGTTCCCCACGGAGAGGTTGAGGAATGCGGTGACGGGCAGGACCGCCGTATAGAGCGGGGTGGCGCCGGCGAAGACCATGATCGGGGCGAACTCGCCCATCGCGCGGGCCCAGGTCATGATCCACCCGGCCATGAGGCCGGTCTTAGCCAGGGGGAGGGTGATCTGCCAGAAGGCGCGCACCGGACCGCACCCGAGCGAGCGCGCCACGGACTCGAAGCGCGGGTTGACCTGGTCGATGGCCGCCTTGGTGGCGCGAATGCAGAAGGCGGATGCGATGAAGAACTGCGCGACGACGATCCCGCGCTGAGAGTAGACCACACGCAGCCACTTCTCAAGCTGCATGCCGAAACCCATCTGGTTGAAGAAGATGAGAAGGCTGATGCCCGCGATGAGCGGCGGAATGACGATCGGCAGGTCGATGATCGTATCGATCAGCGACCGGAAGGGGAGACGGTAGCGCGAGAGCGCGTAGGCAGAGGGGATGGCCACCGCCATGGCGAGGATGGAGCTGATGAAGGAGGTGACCATACTCAGCTTCAGCGCCGTGAGGACTTCCGTCGCTATGTCCGGAGAAGAGAGCACCTTGGTGATGCCCCGCTTGCCCGACTCCGCGCCTGGCATCGCCAGCCAAGCCACATCGGCCCAGATCACCGCCAGGATGAAGCCCGCATAGGCAAAGAGGAGCGTGGAGAGGAGCGCCGCAAAGAGGAGTTCGCCGTGTCTCCCGCTCCGGGTTGGCTTTGGCTCTTGCTGCTCGCTGGCGCGCGCAGGGTTCCTCGCTTGGTGTTGCACGTCAGCGGTTTGCCTTCACCGGGTACGCAGGCGCCTTCAAATCGATGGTGTAGCGGTTCCTCTGGAAGATGGCGCGGCCCTCGGGCCCCGTCACAAAATCGATGAAGAGGCGCGCGAGGCGCTTCTGGCGGGCGTTCTTCAGGAGCCCGATAGAGGATTTCACGGGGATGTTCTGCTCCGTCGGGATCGGGATGATATCGGCGCCATCCTCATAGCCCGCGGCGACGGCATCCCAGTTGATCGCGGCGTCAATGCTACCGAGCTTCACCGCGTTGCCTAGCTCGGGCGCCATCGCGGTATGCATCACCACGTTCTTCTGCACTTGCCGCGTCAGCCCGTGTTTCTTCAGGAGGTCCTGCGTCGTCTTGCCCACGGCGCACGCCTTCGGCTCGCCGACGCCGACGCGCACGCCCGGCTTCGCCAGGTCTTGCAGCGTGCGGATCTTCTTTGGGTTGCCCTCGCGCACCATGATGACCGGGATGAAATAGGCCATCGGCTTATAGATGGTGACGTAGCCGCGGTCCTGGGCTTGCTTGGCGTAGAACTCCTCACCCGGGGCGTAGATATCGATCAGCGCGTTCCGGTAGGTAATGGCGATCTGCGCGAGGAGACACTGCGAGCCACCATAGACGACGCGAACGGAAACCCTGTGCCGGCGCTCAAACTCCTTGCGGCACTCCTCCATCGGGGCACGCAGGCCAGCGCCGCAGAGGACCACCAGCCCCCCCTGGGGGCGCTTGATCTCACCGAGGGGTGCTCCGCCGGACGCTGCCTGGCCAGCTACGGGCGCGAGCAGGAGCGCGACCATCGCGAGCAGGCCCAGGCGACGCCGGGAAGAGCCGCTCGTTTGGCCGAATACCGGGTTGCGTTTGGTCTGCATCTCTCAGTCCTCACAAGATCACGCCGGCGCGTGGGCTCTCACAGGGCTTCCACGAAGTTGCTCCGGTAGGCATCCAGGGGCAGACACCGGCACTCTAGGACGCGACGGCGCGCACAGCGCGCGGTCTGTAGGAATATCATAGCATCTTTCACGGTCCGATGGCAACCGGCCTATCGGCAGTGTGCCTGCAAAGCGGCCAGAGTTAACATCTCTTAATGAGTCTCTAACGTGGGCTTAACAATTCGCAGGGCTGGGGGTAGGAAACCCGCGGGCCCGCGCGATTGACGCTCCCATGCAAAGCTGGTAAGATAGGGGGTAGGGGGGTAGCACGATGATGGCTTTTCGAACGGGCAATCCTGGGCTGCGCTCCGCTGCCGGCGTGGCCCTCTTCCTCTGCCTCTTTCTGCCGGTCCCCGGCTCTCCGGCAGCAGCCGCGAAGGCGGCAAGCAAGAAACCGATTGCCACTTTCCAGATGCCGAAAGTGCGGCTGGTAGCGAACAGCACGCCGGTCGCCATGGCCACCGTGCGTGCTTCAAGAAAGCCGGTATCCCTCGGGACCGTTTCGTACCTCATCGGTGATTACCGTACGAGCTACGACCTCCTTGTCTCGCCGCGCCGCGACGGCGGGCTGGTCTGGATGGCCCGGCAGCAGGGCAAGAGCCGCGTGCAGGAGCAGGGCACCATCAGCGCCGCCCAGCTCAAAGGCACGGCGGAGGGGCACCTGTGCATCATTGTCGAAAAGGAGGGCGCCAAGCCTTCGGGCGTGACTGCATCGGGGAAGCGATTCCGGCTCTTTAGCCGCTTCTCGCCCAGCTACCGCGCCATGCTCGTGGCCTGTCCCAAGCAGGTGCCCGCCAAGCCCGTGCGCACGGCGCTGTTCATCGAGAGCGACAATCAGCCCCTGGGTTCGGACGAGCCGAAGGGCGCCGCGGGCGCTGGCACCTCCGGGAGCCCGCTTCCATGGCAACTGGGTGCCAAGGCTTACCGCTCTGCCCTGGATGCCCACAAGCGCCACAAGAAGCCCGTGGCACTCTACTTCTACCAGAAGAACTCGAAGGCATGCAAGCAGATGGACTCCGAGCTGCTGACGGCCTGCCGGGTGCAAGAAGTGTTGGGGCCCGCGGTGAAGGTGCGCATCGACCCGAGCGCGGGCACAAAGGAGAAGGCGATTGCGGCGCGCTATGGCGTGACCTCGACGCCGGCCCTCCTGGTCCTCCCGCCCGGCACCGAGAAGGCCACCTGGGTGGTGCCAGAGAAGCCGGGGCAGAAGTTCGACCCCTCCATGCCTTGCCACTTCCATGGGCTCTTGGCGGCAGCGCTCAAGCCGAAGAAGTAGGCGCTCCCTCTCCATGCGCGTCAAGAGGCCGGCCCCCTATAGTTAGGGGGCTAAGGGCCCGCCCGTCAAATTGACTCACACACCTGATTGTGGTAACATGAGGCTGGATACAAGGCCCATGGAACGGCCGCGCCCCGCTTCGCCGAACCCGGTCGTTGCCGCCAGGAACCGTGTCTGGGCAGCGCGTCCGGTATGCCTCATGCGCTCAGGTTCTCTGCTTTCGCGGTGCATCGCGCTGCTCTGTTGAACAGGCGCGGGGTGCGGGGAAGGGCCGTATCCCGGCAGGCCCTACCGGTCGGACAGCTGCTTTTCGTGTGCCTGGCGTGCGCTAGAGGGCCGGCGATGCAAATGCGAAATCCCTGACACTCCTCCCGGAGTATCAGATGCGGAGGTGGCATCTTGAGCGATGTTATCATAGAGCCCAAGGTAGAGGGCTTTGCCAGAACCTACCTGCTGGACAGTATCACCGACTGTCTGTTGACCGCCGAGGAGCCCCTGAAGGTCTCGGAAATCGTCGCAGCGATCCAGCACGATGGCGTCTTCACGTCACGGCTTTTGCGCGCTGCGATGGAGTCGAGCGACCGCTTTCAGATGATCGACCGGCGTTGGATGTTGGCCGCGCCAGAGGTGGATCTTCGCCGGCCGCTCGAAGCAAATATCGAGAGTGTACTAGAGCATATCGGGCGGCCACTCGCCGCGAGCCAGATTGCCCAACAGCTGGCCGAGGGGCTGGGGCGTCCGCCCGATGTTCTGCTCTCCTCGGTGGACCAGGTGCTCACTGGACGCGACAAGTACTTCGTGGTGGGAGATCGCTGGGGGCTCACCTCCTGGTTGCTGGACCTGGATGACCAGGATGAAGAGGAGATTCTCTTCCGAAACTTCTTCCTGGACGAGGAGGAGTTGACGCGCTTCCGAGAGAAGATGGGCAGCTTCTCGTGGGATCCCGGGAAGCCGGCGGAGTCGGCGGCGCGATTGCTGAATAAGGCCGGCGAGCCGGTGCCCAACAAAGTGCTCCAGTTCCTGGCCTGGGAAGTGATGCACCGCGCCTTCAGCCCACAGGAGTTCTTCGCCGATCTCTTTGCTCACGAGGAGGTCTACTTCCTCTCGTCTGGCCATTGGTGCGGCGGCGATCTGATCGGCGAGTTCAACCAGACCCTGGAAG
>DUUU01000145.1 GCA_012841485.1 Armatimonadota bacterium | reverse complement strand
GGAGGTGCGCCCACACGCGGTCGTGTTCGTATGCGCCTGGGGGACAAGCCCGGGATCCGCCTCTATCGCTTCGCCATGGCCGGGATCAAGGGGAGCGCCTGGTGATGGAGCGTGCCGCGATGACGAAGCCACCATAGGGAATACTGGTCTGGCTTTTGGGGAACTCTCGATGTCTGTGCCATGCCGTGTGCTGTTGGTGGATGATGAAGAGGATGCCTGCGTCGTTCTGGGGGATGTCCTGGAGTGCTATGGATGCGAGGTACGCACTGTATGCGATCCGGCGGAGGCGCTGCGTATTGGGTGCTCCGAGACGTTTGATCTGGTAGTCCTGGATATCCGTATGCCGGAGATTGATGGCATCGAAGTGTTGCGCCGGATCCGTTCGCGCGGTCACCGGGAGATCGTGATGCTCACCGGCTTCATCGATGACGATCTGGAAGCCAAGGCGCGCCAGGAGGGCGCGGGCGCGGTTCTCCACAAACCGGTCGACCTGGATGCTCTCCTCGGGCGCATCGATGCGTTGCGCCAGGCAAACAGGTAGGCAAGCCTGAAGGCGGTCGGCTCGCCTCGTGCCCGCCCGCAAAGGCGGGCGAACTCCGGGTGCTCTGGAGCGGGAGATGCGGTTTTCGCCACCGAAAACCGGGGTAAATCAGAGTGACATGGCGAATGGCAGAGGGCGGAACAATCAGGAACCAGAAACGGGACCAGAGCGCATTGAACGATTGCCGGGCGAGCTGGACTCGGCGATGTACACTGGCACCAGCGATGGCGAGCCAACCCCGGGCCCGGCGGAGCTGGGGCCGCTCCCGGAGCGGGAGGAAGTGCTGGAGGTCTTCCAGGAAGCGGACAGGCTGATCGAGGAGCAATCCGAGAGCGAGCCGCAGGCTGGTTGATGGCCTTCAGGTCGAACGGGGGTGGCATGGTGATATCCTACCTGGAGACGCTGCGGGAAGTGGCAAAGCACCCGGTGATCTCGCAGACGGTGAAGCGCTACTCGCTCGAGATGGGGGTGGTTTTCCCGGACCTGACCGACCCGCAGGGGCTGATGCGGGTGATAGAAAGCCTCTTCGCACCCGAGAACTCGGAAACGGTGCGCTCGGAGAGGGGCCTGGAGCGGGTGCTCGGCCTCTTCGTCGACGAGGCGAAGGTGCGCGCCGCGGGAAATGAGCAGGCCTCGATGGCCCTCGCTCGTACCCTGGTGCTCCTGGAAGTGTACGACGGCGAGCTGGCCCGCCTGGGTCTCGATCCCGGCGAGAAGATGGATAGCCTGATCACCAAGGCGCTCCTGGTCGAGCTCATGCTCAGCGCGATCCGGAAGTATGCCTTCTCTGTCAAGGCCGCGCACGATTGACGTGGCGGGCGCTTCACCGCCTGCCTAGCAAACGAAGCAGCCACGCCAACGGCGATGGCCGTTCCCTCGGACCGGCACGGATCGGTGCCTCCTGGCGCCCGCCCCGATGGGCGCGGTCCGCTAGGGCACTCTTCACTTCCTCCAGCAGCGCTGGCTGTACGACCAGCTTCAGCCAGGCCGCATCCACCTCGTCCTTTGTCGGATAGCGCGAGTCATCCGGATTCGAATGGCTTCCCGGTATCTGGTCCACGGGCTCCCCTTTCCCCAACGGCGGTCGCCGCGGAGTGTTGTTTTGTGGGGCAGGAGCAACGTCCCCCCTCACCAGATACGTGGCGCCATTGCACCTGCTTTCCCAGCTACCGCGCGCCGGCCACGATATCTGCCAGCGCCCGCGCGGCGGCACAGGGATGCGCCGCCGCCATAATGGCAGAGACGACGGCGATGCCGTCTGCGCCCGCGCGGAGCACCTCCGCCGCGTTCTCCGCGTTGATCCCCCCGATGGCGACAAGGGGAAGAGGGACCGCGGCGCGGATGGCGCGCAGGCCGTCGAGCCCCGTAGCCACCGGGGTGTCGGTCTTGGTCGGCGTGTCGAAGATCGGACTGATTCCGAGGTAGTCGGCGCCGTCTCGCGCGGCGGCCTGTGCCTCGGCCACGGTGCTCACGGAGATGCCGATGAGAAGATTGGGGCCGGCGATGCGGCGTGCCTCTGCGCAGGGGAGGTCTCCCTGGCCCAGGTGAACTCCATCCGCGCCGATGGCGAGCGCGATATCGAGGCGATCGTTGATGATCAGCGGGATCCCCAGGGGACGGAGCCGCTCGCGCAGAGCCATGGCGCGTTCGTAGTAAGCGCGGCCCTCCGCGTGTTTCTCGCGCAGTTGGACACACGTGACCCCGCCGCGCACCGCCTCTGCCACGATCCACTCGACGCTCCGACCGCCCGCCAGAGCATCATCGGTGACGAGATAGAGCGAGTAGTCGGGTGAGCGGCTCACTCCGAGACCTCCTCCACCTTGATACGGGCGCCCTCGCGCACGTGCGGGGCACTCACTTCATCCAGGGCGTCGAACAGGCGGATCCCGAAGGTGCCAGGGCGCGGGGCATCGGATGCGGCGATCTCACCCGCCAATCCGAAGACCACGAGGGCTGCCGCGGCGGCTTTCAGGGGGTCACGCTTCACGGCGCAGAAAGCGGCGGTGATCGCCGAGGCGGCGCAGCCGGTGCCGGTGACGCGGGCCATGAGGGCGTGCCCGTTGGCAATGCGCGCTGCGCGCCGGCCATCGGTGAGGAAATCCTCCGCGCCGGTCACGGCGACGACGGTGCCGTGCGCTCGTGCCAGATGGATCGCCGCCTGCCGGGCCTGATCCACGGTATGCGCGGCATCCACCCCGCGCGCGCCTCCTTCGCCGGCGCCCAGCGCGAGGATCTCTGAGGGGTTGCCCCGGAGCACGGAGGGAGGGAGCTCTTCGAGCAGGCGCCGGCTGGTGTCGGTGCGCAGGCGCGAGGCTCCGGCTCCTACGGGGTCGAGCACGACCGGAATGCCCAGATCACAGGCGCGCCGCCCCGCGCGGAACATCCCCTCGATCCAGGGGCCCGAGAGGGTGCCGATGTTGAGGACGAGCGCTCCAGAGAGCGCCACCAGCTCCTCGACCTCCTCCACCGCATGCGCCATCACCGGCGACGCGCCCAGGGCCAACAGCGCGTTCGCCGTGGAGTTCATCACGACGTAGTTGGTGATGTTGTGTACCAGGGGGCGCTTCTCGCGTAGCTGATCGAGTGCCCCGGCAATCTCATCACGCCAATCCACTTGCATCCTCCTGCTCCTCATAGAATGCCTCGCTATGGTCTCAACGGTCGAGAGATCGTACCATGCGGGCGAGCGTCCTGTCAACCGGTGCAGAGGGGGTGGGAACTGAGCGAACGGGCTGTTGACAGACGTTCGCAGAGGTGGTAGAGTGATAGGCAGTCTAGCGGCTTTCTGTTCACGTTCCCTTCGGATTGCGTCTCCTGGCCTTGGTGAAGTGCAGCCTGGGAAGGGGAGCGCGCGCTTCCCAGCCGAAAGAGAGATCCGAGGGGGGAAGGCCAGTGTTCCACTTGGTGGCGCGCCGCGACTCAAGGAGGCAGAGCAATGAAGATACGCAGACAGTTGCGTCCCGGTTTCACTCTTATCGAGCTGCTCGTGGTCATCGCCATTATCGCCATCCTGGCAGCGATTCTCTTCCCGGTCTTCGCACGGGCCAGAGAGAACGCGCGCAAGGCGAACTGCCAGAGCAACTTGAAGCAGATTGGATTGGCCTTTCAGCAGTACCGCCAGGACTATGATGAGACGTGGCCCTACACGGGGGGGATCGACACCAGTGATATCGACGTCGCGCTCGCGCGCAGCGGTTGGACGGGCTGGGTGGGCAACGTGTTGATACCCTTCGTCAAGAACACCGGGATCTTCGCGTGCCCCAGCGATTCCTTGAACCAGCTGAACGTGGCGAAAGGCGTGCCGAATCCCATCCCGGCGCAGTATCAGGGGAGAATCTTCAAAGTCTCCTACTGCTACAACTACTCGGGCGTGGATCGTGATCCGACGGCCACGTCGCTGCCGCCCGGGTGTGGCCGTGCCGATGCCGCTATGCTGCGCCCCTCGGAGCTGGCGGTGATGTGGGACAGCCAGAACCGCTGGGCGGATGGCCAGGAGCTGTGGACACGCGATGTTGCTCAGTTCAACGCGGGGAACCTCCAGTACGGCTGCCGGCATAGCGGGATGGCGAACTTCCTCTTCGCGGATGGGCACGTGAAGGCGGACCGGTTCGACAAGATGAAGTATCGCAACTTCTGCAACCTGCCAGATGGCGATGCGAAGCTGGACCAGCCGGTGACGAACGCCATCACCTGGGTGTACCCCTGAGCAAACGGGTCCTATTGGGCGCGGGGCGCGGCAAAGTTCGCCGCGCCCCGTGCGACTCTTCTCTCTCCTACCGCGTTACTCCCCGTAGACTGCCTTTCGGATGAAGGCGACGGCCGGCGCGGGATCCTCCAGGCCGTGGGGGTGGTGCTTCTGGCCAGGTTTGATGATCACCGTGATCGGCCCGCCGAGCTGCTCGTAGCGCTCGCGCAGGATCGCGGTGTTTTCCTCGTAGGGCACCGCTTCATCCGCGTCCCCGCAGATGTGAAGCAGAGGCACGCGCCGCTGAGCGAGAGGCTTCAGAATCGCCCAGTCCAGCGGATTGCGGTCGTAGGCCAACGCTTCCGCCTCGTCGCGAAAGCCATAGTCCGCGATGAGCTTCTTCCAGTCGTTGGGGCTGCCGGGCGCCCTGCCTCTGCCGGCCGGCCAGCTCTTGATGTCGCAGACGGGGTTGTCGCCCAGGATGCACGCCACTTTGTCCGGGTGGCTGGCACCCCAATGATAGACGTAGAGCCCGCCGCGGCTGAGCCCCTCCAGGACAACCCGCTCCATCAGCTCGTGCCGGTTGACCAGGGTGTCGTAGAAGACGTCGAAGTGCGCCATGGCGCTGGGACAACCGAAGGTGTTCCCCACGTTCATGTAGGCGAGATGGAAGCCCTCCTTCAGGAGCGCCAGGTCGATCTGCGGGAAAGCGTCGAAGAACTCCGCGCGCCAGATCCACGGCCGCCCGGGAAGGGCCGCCGTGGGAAGGACCACGGTGCAGGCGCAGCCATCCAGCGTGAAATCGTGGCGCTCGTAGCCGTGATACTCCCCTGCTTCCCCGGGCCACGGCGCGATCTCGCCGGCTCCCTCGCGGGCGCCCGCGCCGATCCCGCCTGTCACCATCAGGAGGTGCGGGGCGGTCAGGTCCAGCTTCATATTCCCTCTTTTCGCCACATGCGGCGCCCTGCTTCCAGAAGCAGGGCGCCGCTTCCGGCGTTCATGGCGACGCCGGTCACTTCCCCGCCGGCACCAGCGCCAGGTAGTCGAGGTTCATCCCCCGGCCATCCAGGTTCGTCATGGTGATCGTGTGCTCGCCTGGCTTGAGGCGGAACACCCGGGGCTTTCGATCCGATGCGCGCACAGTGCCGTGCGCCCAGTCACTGACGGTGCTGCTGAAGCCGCCCGTGCCCACGAAGCTCTGCTTGATCGGGGCGCCGCCGTCAATCTGCACCTCGCGCTGGACCGTCACCGGAGTGCAGTAGCGGACCACCAGCAGGTAGTCTCCTTCGGCAGGCACCTGGATCTTCCAACTGAGGCGGTGGCCGGCGTTATCCCAGTGGGAGATCGCGCGGCCCACCACGGCGGGCTTATCATCGCGCACCTGGATCTCGCCGCCCTCCTGCGCGGCCACGTCTTCGGCTTGCGCCAGGGGCACGTCGCGGAGCGGCTCTTCCTCGGCGCGCAACGAGGCAACGGTGGAGAGCCGGTCGGCGCCCTCTAGGGTGAGCGTGAGCGGGTAGACCTTGGCGCCGGTCAACAGCTTTGGCTGGCGCACCAGCGAGACGGTGAAGGTGGCCTCGGCGATTTCGCCCGGCGCGGCCTTCACGCGTGCCTCGGTCGCGGTGGCGGTGAGGCCCTCCGGCACGGTGAGCTTCAGCGTTCCTTCCACGGCCTCGCGTGCGGGCGCGGAGAGCATCGCCTTCACCTGCACCGGCTCGCCGGCGCGGATGCTGGCGGCCGAGGTGCTCATCCACACGGCGGGTCCCTTCTGCGCGATGTAGTAGCCGGTGCTGGGCACCTGGGCATATCCCATCGCCAGGTGGGCCAGATCGTAGCGGTAGATCGGATCCTGGACGAGAGAGACACGCCGGTCACTCGCCGGCATCGTGGTCGTGTAGATGCGCAGCTCGCCCGGAACGGAGGTGATGATCTCCTCGCGCCAGTCGCCGATCACATCGGCCCACACCGCCTGGTGGCCCTCGAGGCCATCGAAGACGACCTGCCCATTGTACTTGAGAATGCGCCGGCCGGCCACCACCTCGCGCAGGGCATCGGCGTCCCAATGGATCGCGGTGGTGGAGGGCACCTTCTCATCGCGCGCCAGGATCTCGCCCTTGGCGGTGACCAGCCACTTCGGCGGATTGCCGTGGTAGCGCTCGCCCTTCGGGTCGCCTTTGGGGTCTTCCGCGGCCCAGCACTCCATGCCGGGGTAGCGCGGATCGATATCGGCGCACATGCCCGAGCCGACGTGCCACGTCTGCTCCTTCAGGCCCCAGAGGATGTTACCCGTCGCGGCATCCACGATGCAAAGCCCGTTCTCCTTCTGGCGCGGCTCGATGTGGTAGAAGATCTCCAGGCCGGGGCGAGAGGGATCAATATCCGTCAGGAAGCAGCGGTCCGGGTGACCCAGGCCGGTCGTCCAGAGGCCCTTGCCGTCGTCGTCGATGGTACACGAGCCAAGGACCACTTCATCGCGGCCGTCGCCATCCACGTCGCCGCTGTGCATCCAGTGCGCGCCCTGGCCGCGCCAGTTCCCCATGGTCTCCTCGCGGTTGTCCCAGCGCCACAGCTCTTGCAGCCGACCCCGTCGGAATTGATAGGCGACCAGCTGCATCACGGAGTACGTCCCGCGGGCGACCAGCAGGCAGGGGGTCTTTCCATCCAGGTAGGCGATCCCCATCTGGTTGCGGCTGGCATAGTTGTATCCGGTCAGACCGCCGCCGAAAGCCTCGCGCTTGGGCCACTCAACGCGCGCTCGCGGCTTGCCGGTGAGGCCGTCGAGGATGACACAGTACTCCGGACCCCGGTGGACGCGGCCATCGGGCCCGCGCGGGTCACCCTCTCCCGCCTTCACGGCCACTTCCGCCTTGCCGTCACCATCCAGGTCCCACACGACATAAGGCGAGTACCAGATGCCGCGCTCGATGGCCCAGCCCATATCGTAGCGCCACAGGAAGGTGCCGTCGTGCAGGTAGGCCTCCAGCTTGTAGGTGTCCGGGCTGGGCGTCCAGTAGGAGTGCGCCGGGTCGATATTGTCCTGCGGCGTCTTGATCACGTAATCGAGTCGGCCATCCCCGTTCAGGTCGCCCACGCCCACCTTCTGGAAGGTGTAGTCGCCCTGGAGCTTGATCGAGAGGTAGGGCTTCGCCTCCGGATTGGCAGGCAGGCGTGCCTCGCCACCAACCGGGCCCTCCTTGCCTCCGACCACCGGGCGCACAGTGTAGACGCTCTCGGCATCGAGCGCCGGGTTTTCATCGATGAAGTCGGTGGTCTGGGTGACTGGCGCGCGGTTCAGGCGCACCGGGGCTGCCTTCCCCGAGGCGCGGTAGACGTTGAACGCCACCGTCTCTGGGTCGCTCTCTAGCAGGCGCCAGCCCAGGTAGACCTTGCCATCTTCGGTGGGCAGGGCGACGAGGCCGCGATCCAGCTTCTCCCAAACGCGCTCTTTCGCCCAGCCGTTCACCTTTCTTTTCGGCTTGGGCGCCGGCATCGGCGGGCCAGGGCGCAGGGTGACATCATCTATCCAGACCTGGGCCTTGCCGAACCCGTTCACCCGCAGGTAAATCTCGTCGACATCGGCGGTGATCTCGGCGACGGCGCGCACCTCCGTCCAGTCGGTCGTACCCCACACGCCATCTGTGGCGAGTGCCCATTGCGTCAACTTCCCCTGAGAGAGGCCGTACACATGGAGCGTGGCAGAGCCCGTGTCAACGCACTTCATGCGGGCGGTGGCGATCCACGTCTGGCGCGGCTTCACCTTTTTCCGCCCGGCGTTGCGGATGTACCAATCGCGCTCACCGGTGTTCACGATCTTCGCGCAGCGCGAGCCTTTCGTGCCCTCGCGCGCTAGTTCCACCGTGCCGGTGCCCTCGCGTGACCAGAACGACCACCCGCTGGAGCGGACGTCGCTGCCGAACTCGAAGTTGCCGTTGGCGACGCCATTCACCTCCGGGGGACAGGGCATGAGCGTGATGCAATCGTAATAGGTGAAGCCGGGGTTGTTCTGGTCGGCATAGCGGTCATCCACCCAAAACTCGAAACGCCCGTTCAGAATCTCGAACTTGCCCAGGCGCCCGCCCATCTCGGAGAGGCGCATCCACTCCTTGCCATCGAGCGAGACTGCCAGCCCCCGCCCGAATTTGATGGTAATGATCCAGGTGCCCTTCGGGATGCCTGTGAGCACCGTGTGCAGCATCGGGGCGCCCTCCTCGGGCGTCTCCCGGTCGGCCATCACCCTGGGAGATTGGAGGACTTTGCCGCCGGACCACTTCTTGTCCGCGTCTGAATCCTTGCTCCACAGGTTCCAGAGGTTTTCTGGCGTGATGTTCTCGCCCCAGGCCGCTTTGGGCGAGCTGACATCCTCCGCTTCAAAGACCATCTCCTGCTGTCCCGCAGCGGGGACTATAAGGAACAGCAGCGCAGCGAGAGAGAGCAGATGTCGCATTTCCTACCTCCAGACGGGCGAGCCCGATTGGCGATGGGCCTCCAGCGCCCAGGTGTTCGTTGCCCTCTTATTGTGCATGGGGATGCCGAGTCCTGCCGGCGTTGAGGGGATGCCTGAAAGCAGGCGCGAGCCCTCGCGGATCGCCCATCATCCCTTTCCCCCGCGGGCGTGTGAACCTGGGGGGCCGCCGAACCCCGCTCCCGGGGGCAGATACCCTCGGCCCACTCCGCGAGCAGTCTCTGCCTGTCCCACGCGCAGGCACAGCTGCCAGGGGGAACATCGCGGTGCCGGGCATCCCATCGGAGTTGGCCGCGGTAGGGATCGAGCCGCGTCGCTTCCGGGCGTGTCATTCTGAGCGAGCCGAGGGCGTCGAACGCGCCCATGAATGTGGGTATGGGTAGGTAGTGGAGAGGGCCTACACAGCTCCCTCAGACCCGCCATCGCGGAGGCGCAGGCCAGGAGGGAGGAAGAGGAGCCGATATGAAGGAGTTGAGAAGCGAGCGATACCCGGCCCGGATCGAGATGAGGAAGCGCGTTCTCGCGCCCTTGCTCATCTTCGCGGCGGGACTGGCCTGTGGCGCGGTCGGGTATCACGTGCCGGTTCACCGCATCGCGGGGATCTCCCCGGCGGATGGGCAGCAGAACGGAACGCAAGCGCCGCCGGTCCGGCCAACGACCCCCGGCGGGTTGTGCGGCGCCGAGAGCAACGTCATCCAGGTGGCACGCGCCGTGGGCCCGGCGGTGGTCACGATAGTGAATATGCAGCGCCCGAGCGGGAGTAGCGAGCTGCGGCGCGCTGGCTTTGGATCGGGCTTCATCGTCAGAAGCGACGGCTTGATCCTGACGAACCACCATGTCGTCGCGGGAGCCGATCGCGTTGATGTGGTCACGCTAGGCGACGATCCAATTCCCGCGCGGGTGTTGGGGGCGGACCCGCGCATCGACATCGCCGTGCTCCAGGTGGAAAGGCGGAACCTGCCAGTCGTTCCGATTGGCAGTTCGGACCGGCTCCAGGTGGGGCAGCAGGCGATCGCGATCGGAAACTCTCTCGGTTTCGAGCGCACGGTGACCGTGGGCGTGTTGAGCGCACTGGATCGGGCGATTCCAGGCGCGGGGACGCCTCTGCGCGATCTGATCCAGACAGACGCGGCGATCCACCCCGGGAACAGTGGCGGGCCGCTCCTCGATAGCTGCGGGCGCGCCATCGGCGTGAACACGGCGGCAGTTCGGGGCCCGGCCGGCACAGGGGGCATCGGCTTCGCGGTGCCGATCAACACGGCGATGCGCGCCGTGGACGACGTCACCCGCCACGGGCGAATCATCGTGCCGTGGATGGGAATCTCCTACGCGGAGATCTCCGAGAACCTCGCACGTGCCTACGACCTGCCGGTCGAAGAAGGCGTGATCGTGAGCGCCGTGGCAGCCAACAGCCCGGCAGCACGCGCCGGGCTCCGTTCAGGCGATATCATCGTATCGCTGGATGGCGCGCCGCTCACGAGCGCGGGCCGACTTCAGGAGCTGATCCGCGAGGCCGATGTGGGCCAGCGCGTTCAGCTCGGCATCTTGCGTGATGGCCGCCGCCAGACGCTCACCCTGGTGTTGGAGGAGATG
>DUUU01000144.1 GCA_012841485.1 Armatimonadota bacterium | reverse complement strand
GGACGCGCCGGCGTGCCGCTCGACCCGGCGCGCGTCACGGTTATCCTGGGCGATGTGACCGTCTTCCGGCATGGCCTGGCGGTCGCGTTCGACCCGGACGCGGCGCGCGCGGCGCTCACCGCCGAGGATGTGCAGATCCAGGTGGATTTGGGCGCGGGCGAGGCCACGCGGCGCGTCTGGACCTGCGATTTCACCTACGACTACGTGAAGATCAACGCCGATTACCATACCTAGGAGACCGCGGCGCCGGGCAGTTGGGCCAGCCGGTGGCGGACCAGCCGCGCCGGCCTGGAGGTCCGGGGCCGGTGGAGCGAGAGAGCATGAGCAGCGTACAAGAGAGAGCCCAGACTTTGATCGAGGCCCTGCCCTATATCCGGCGGTATCATGGCAAAACCGTGCTGATCAAGTACGGCGGCAACGCCATGATCGATGAAAAGTTGAAGGAGGCCGTGATCACCGACGTGGTGCTGATGCACTACGTGGGGATGCGCCCGATCCTGGTACACGGCGGCGGCCCGGAGATCACCGACGCCATGAAGCGCATGGGCAAGGAGGCGGTTTTCGTGCAGGGCCTGCGCGTGACCGACGCCGAGACGATGGAGATCGTCGAGATGGTCCTGGCGGGCAAGACGAACAAGGGGATCGTCTCGCTGATCAACCGCAAAGGCGGCAAGGCGGTTGGGCTCTCGGGGAAGGACGCCAATCTGATCCGCGCACGCAAGCGCCCCGGGCCGGACCTGGGCTTCGTGGGCGAGGTTACCGAGATCGACTCCTCGATCATCGACGTGCTGGTGGAGAAGGGCTTCATCCCGGTGATCTGCTCGGTGGCGATTGGCGAGGCGGGCGAGTCTTACAACGTCAACGCGGACCACGTGGCGGGCCAGCTCGCCGCGGCGCTCGGCGCCGTGAAGCTGATCATGCTCACGGATGTCGAGGGGATCTACGAGGATTTCAGCGACAAGAGCACGCTCCAGTCGCAGCTCAGCCCGGAGAAGGCGCGGGCGATGATCGCCAGCGGGCAGATTGAGAAGGGGATGATCCCGAAGGTGGAGGCGTGCCTGATGGCGCTGGAGGGTGGCGTCGAGCGGACGCACATCATCGATGGCCGGCTGCCGCACGCCACGCTCATCGAGCTGTTCACGGATCGCGGCATCGGCACAATGATCGCCTGAGGTATCCCCTGGGCGAAGGGAGACGCGCGCCGGCGCGCCGGGTGCGCGCGGCGCGCGGCGGTCCATAGCGGAGGCAACCGAGATGGAAGAACCGGAAGGCGGACCAGGGATCAGCCCTGTCGCCGTCACGATCCTGGCGATCGTGCTGTTGCTGTCGCTCTGGCTGCTCTACCGCCACCTCACTGCCTGATCCGGATCTCGTTCTGGATGCCGGTGACGCCCTCCACCTGGCTGACGACGGCTTCGATCCGGCTGCGCTGCGTCTCCGTGGCAACCTCCCCGCGCAGGAGCGCGACGCCGTCGGTCACCGAGGCCTCGATGGAGGCATCCCGGAGCATCTCTTCGGCATCAATCGCATCGTAAACCCGCTGGCGAACGAGGGTGTCCCCCGATGGGCTCAAGGGATCCTGCTCGTCGTGAGAACGTATGTCACAACCGACCCTCATGGCAGTTCCTCCCCTCTGTCTGCCGGAGCTTACCCCGGGGCGTGGAATCGCCAAACGCGCCGCCATCCTCGGGGTTTCGCGCGGAGGGCGGAACCGCCAGGAGCCCCGGGCGCTGAGAGGGGCCGGGGGCATTCCCCCGCGCGAGGAGATTCATGGCACGGATAGCGGAGACTGAGGGGCAGCGGCGCACGACGCTCTTCCTGTGCGCCGTGCTGCACGCCTTCACCCACCTCTACCCGACGGTTTTGCCCCCGCTCTACTACCAGATTGCACGCGATCTGGAGCTTTCGGGCGTGTGGCTGGCCACGCTGCTCGTCTCCGCGCAATCGCTTGCCTATTGCCTGGCAGGGTTGCCCCTTGGCCTCCTGGCGGACCGCGTCAGCCGCAAGTGGCTGATGTTCTGGGGCCTGGCGATCAACGGTGCGGCGTTCGTGGCCCTTGGCCTGGCCCCATCGTACACCG
>DUUU01000143.1 GCA_012841485.1 Armatimonadota bacterium | reverse complement strand
TCTACCGGCGGGCACTCCCCTTCTTCCTGGGGCTGATCTTCGGCGAGTTCGTGATCGGCGAGCTCCTGAACCTTATCGGCCTGCTCTTCCGGCTACAGATCTACCGCTTCTGGGGCTAAACGTGCCGGCCCCACCGCAGCATAGGGCACACGCCATGCCGGGGAGTCTTGCAGAGGCGCGAAGGGGGCGGCGCAGTCGCGCCGCCCCCTTCGGAACGAACCCAGGCGCCCTTCCCTGCTCTGGGGCAGGGAAGGGGCGGGATGCGAGCTTACTTGTCCTTCGGGCCGGTGTAGGCGATGTTCGCCTGGGCCGCCGCGAGGCGGGCCACCGGCACGCGGAACGGCGAGCAGCTCACGTAGTTCAGGCCCACCTTGTGGCAGAACGCGATGCTCTCCGGATCGCCGCCGTGCTCACCGCAGATACCCAGCTCGATGTTCGGGTTGGCCTCGCGACCCTTGCGGACGGCCATCTCGACGAGCTGGCCAACGCCCGCCTGATCCAGCGTCTGGAACGGGTTCTCCGGCAGGATCTTGTCCTCGACGTACTTGAGCAGGAACTTGCCCTCGGCGTCGTCACGCGAGTAGCCGAAGGTGGTCTGCGTCAGGTCGTTGGTTCCGAAGGAGAAGAACTGGGCGACCTTGGCGATCTCGTCGGCGGTCAGCGCCGCGCGCGGGATCTCGATCATCGTGCCGAAGGAGTAATCGATCGGGCCGCGCTCGGCGACGACCTTCTGCGCCTCGGCTTCGAGGTACTCGCGGGTGCGGGTGAGCTCGTTCACGTGCCCGATGAGCGGGATCATGATCTTCACCTTCACCGGAGTGCCCGCCGCCTTCACCTCGGCAGCGGCCTCGAGGATCGCGCGCACCTGCATGCCGATGATCTCGGGCATCATCAGGCCCAGGCGGCAGCCGCGCATGCCCAGCATCGGGTTCATCTCGCGCTGCGCCTCGACAGCGGCCAGCATCTTCCGCTTCGCCGCCAGCTCCTCAGGCTTGTTGCCCGCGCACTCGAGCTTGGTAATCTCGACGAGGAGGTCGTCGTAGGCCGGCAGGAACTCGTGAAGCGGCGGGTCGATGAGGCGGATGACCACGGGAAGACCCTTCATCGCCTCGAAGATGCCCTTGAAGTCCCCGCGCTGATACGGCAGGAGCCGGGCCAGGGCGGCCTTGCGTCCCTCGCTGTTCTCGGCCAGGATCATCTCCTGGACGATCGGGAGGCGCTCCTGCTCCATGAACATGTGCTCGGTGCGGCAGAGGCCAATGCCCTGGGCGCCGAAGCCGATGGCGCGCTCGGCGTCGCGCGGGTAATCGGCGTTCGCCCACACCTCGAGGCGGCGGCGCTCGTCGGCCCACTCGAGCAGCTGCTGCAGCTCCTTGTTCTCGGCGATGTTCGGGTCGATGGTCGCCAGCTTGCCGGCGAAGACCTCACCGGTGGTGCCGTCGATGGAGATGTCATCGAACTCCTTGACCGTCGTGCTGTTGACCGTGAAGAGGCGGCCTTCCTCATCCACGCGGATCGCTTCGCAGCCGGCCACGCAGGGGAGGCCCAGACCGCGGGCAACGACGGCGGCGTGCGAGGTGGCGCCACCGCGCGACGTCAGAATGCCCTTGGCGACGAGCATGCCATGCACATCGTCCGGGCAGGTCTCGGCGCGAACGAGGATAACCGATTTGCCTTCCTTGCCGAGCTCTTCGGCCTTGTCAGCGTCGAAGATTGCCAGGCCAGCAGCGGCACCGGGCGAGGCGTTCAGGCCCTTGGCGAGCAAGCGGCCCTCGCTCTTGGCGCGATCCTTCTCCTTGGGATCGAAGCGCGGCAGGAGGAGCTGGTAGATCTGGTTGGGCTCCACGCGGGAGATCGCCGTATCCTTGTCGATCAGACCCTCATTCACGAGATCCACGGCGATCTTCACAGCGGCGGCGGCGGTGCGCTTGCCAACGCGGCACTGGAGGATGAAGAGGCGGCCCTTCTCCATCGTGAACTCGATGTCCATGACATCGGTGTAGTGCTTCTCGAGCCTCTCGGCGATCTCGGCGAACTGGTCGTAGACGGCCGCGTTCACCTTCTTCATCTCGTCGATATGGACCGGGGTGCGCACGCCGGCGACCACGTCTTCGCCCTGCGCGTTGATCAGGAACTCGCCGTAGAGAACCTTCTCGCCGGTGGCCACGTCGCGGGTGAAGGCAACGCCGGTGCCGGAGTCATCGCCCATATTCCCGAAGACCATCGTCTGCACGTTGACGGCGGTGCCGAGGTCGTGCGGGATCTTATGGAAGTTGCGGTAGTCGTTGGCGCGCTTGTTGTTCCAGGACTTGAACACGGCCTCGATGGCCATGGTCAGCTGCTCCATCGGATCCTGGGGGAAGTCGCGGCCGGTGGTCTTCTTGAAGTATTCCTTGAACTGCCCGACCAGCTTCTTCAGGCCCTCGGCATCGACGTCGGTATCCTGCTTGGCCCCGACTTCCGCCTTCAGTGCGTCGAAGATCTGCTCGAAGCTGTTCTTCTTGAGCGCCGGATACTCCTCCGAGAGGACGATATCCGAGAACATCATGATGAAGCGGCGGTAGGCGTCATAGCCGAACCGGGGGTTGCCGGTGAGCTTGATGATGCCATCCAGGGTGGCGTCGTTGAGGCCCAGGTTGAGGACGGTATCCATCATGCCCGGCATGGAAAACTTGGCGCCGGAGCGGACCGAAACGAGGAGCGGGTTCGCCGGATCGCCGAGCTTCTTGCCCATGTTCTGCTCGACATCGCGAAGCGCCGCGACAACATCCTCCATGAGGCCAGCGGGCATCTTCTCGCCATTGGCAAGGTACTCAATGCACGTCTTGGTGGTAATGGTGAAGCCGGGGGGAACGGGGAGACCCAGGTTGGTCATCTCGGCCAGGTTGGCACCTTTGCCGCCGAGAAGGTCCTTCATGCTGGCGTCGCCCTCGCGGAACAGCCAAACGCGTTTCTCAGCCATCAACATCTCCTTTTCGCGCCGCATGGCACGCGGCAGTTCCTTACACTACCCCAACCGGGTCGCAAGCCCGGCTGGGCAAAGCGGGGTCGGACCCGCCATACAACTCGCGCCCCACTCCATACGACAGCCCTAGGGCCGCGCCGGGAGCGGCAGTCTTGGGGGAAGAGCACCCCGGGCCGGAGGGGCACTGGCCGCCACCCGGGCCACCCAACGAGAGGGGGCCGGACTGCTGCCCAGGGGATCGTTGCTCCACACAGCCCGCCGTGGCAGGCGCCATGCCGACAGTCGTCTCGCCTCCTGCTCCCGGGTTGCGTGTCAAGCACACAGGCAAGAGCTAGAGACACAGCCGATGTATTATAACCCAGGGGGCCCCCCTTGTCAACGCTGTGCCATTGAAGGTCCAGGATTCCATAGGGAATCCAGTCCCAAGGCATGGAAACCACCGGCTTCATCGCTGGCCCCTTCGAGCCCCTCCGCGACAGCCCCGCGCGCGGCATGCCTCGGCCCCGAGGGGGTTCGCACAGTCCGCGGTGCCCGCATTCTCCCATCCGCGTCACTTCCCTTCATCCGTGGCGTCGACACCCGGCCGGCTCTCCGCAAGGAAAACCGGTGGCGGGCGTCTAAAGCCATAGCGCTGCTGGATGGCGGCAGCCAACGCCGGAACCGGCCGGGGGGGCTGCGTCGGATGCCCGCCTTCCTCAAGGCACACGCCGATCTCCCGCGCGTCACGTCTCGTCCGGCCGGTATAGGAGAAGCATGCATATGAATATGTCGATCATGACCTACTGCTATAGCCGTGCGCTGGCATCGGGCGCGCTGGACCTGGCGGGGATGCTCCAGGAGTACGCCCGTCTTGGCGTGCCCGGGGTCGAGTTGGTTCAGGGGCACGCGGCCGGCATGCCCACCGCGGAGCTGCGCGCCCGGGTGGATGACCTGGGCCTCACCGTGCCGCTGCTCCTGGTGGGCGCGCCTGTTATCGACGCGGATCCCGCGAAGCGCGCTGCCGCCGTGGAGGGGATGCGCCCGGCGCTCGATATGGCCCTCGGCCTGGGCGCCAAGCAGATCATGCTCTTGCCGAGTGGCGATGCCGGAAACGCGAGCGATGCGGAGGTCCGCCGCTTCATCTGCGACGGGATTGCCCGCGCGTGCGAGATGGTGAAGGGCTCCGGCGTGCAGATCATCGTGGAGAACCACGGCGGGGCGCATCGTCTGCGTGGTCGCGTCGAGCACATGCTGGAGTTTGCTGCCGCCCATCCGGACCTGGGCCTCTGCTTCGACGACGGCAACTTCCTGCTCGCCGGCGAAGAGGAGCTCGCCGCGCTCGAGAAGCTGGCAGACCGCGTCGTCCACTTCCACTGCAAGGATTGGGCGCTCTCCAATGAGGAGGGGAAGGGGATTCTGGCGGCGGATGGCAAGCGCTATGTCGGCGCCGTCATCGGCGAGGGTGTGGTGCCTCGCACCGCCGTGAAGAAGCTGCAGGCGAGTGGCTACAGCGGTTTCTTCTCCGTCGAGCACGAGGGCCCGGAGGATCCGGTGATCGCGACCGCGCGCGCCGCGGCCAATCTGAGGGCGATACTCGCGGCGTGATGTGAGGCGTGGGAGGCGGGGCGGCCGTGGCATTTGCCCGAATCGCTGTGGCAGGGGAGACTGGCATGGCGCGTCTCTCCCGCGCTGTCGCGGCTTCCCGCCCTCCATACGGCTTAGATCGTCCCGCGCACCAAGGAGACGAGCATGGAGAAAGCACTTCGCAAGGAGATCCTGCAGACGCGGCGGTTGAGCCGCAACTGGCCGGCCGAGCCGCTGCTAGGTGGCTACTATACGGACGAGGAGATCGACACCGTCGTCAAGACGATCCGCGAATCGATGGACCCCACCGTCGGCTTCGGCTTCATCTGCAAGGAGATCACCGACTTCGAGGCGGCATTCGCTGCCTACTGCGGCACGGCGGATGCCGTTTCGATCAACGGGGCGGGTTCGGGCCTCGATATGACGCTGATGGCGATGGACCTGCAGCCGGAAGACGAGGTGATCGTCCCCACTCTCAACTTCCGCGCGGGGTTGGTGGCGGTCCTGGGGCAGAACGCGCGCCTGGTGGTGTGCGATGTGGACCCGGTGACTCTCCAGGCGGATCCAAACGACGTGGAGCGGCGGATCACCCCGCGCACGCGCGCCATTTGCCCGGTGCATATGAATGGCCTCTCGGCACCGATTGATGACTACCTGGAGATCGCGGAGCGCCACCCACACCCGAAGTATGGTCCTCCCAAGGTGATTGGCGACGCGGCGCGCGCACTGGGAGGCGGCTACAAGGGCACGAAGATCGGCAAGAAGGGGTGGATGACCGTCTTCTCCTTCCACACCCAGAAGAATATGACCACCCTCGGCGAGGGCGGAGCGATCACCACGGACGACCTGGAGGCGGCGAAGCGGCTACGCGCCCTCCGGCAGTTCGGCGGGAGCGACGGCTGGGGCAGCAACTACAAGATGACGAAGGTGCAGGCCGCGGTTGGCCTGGTGCAGCTCCGCAAGCTCGATAGCTTCATCGCGGCGCGCCGCAAAGTGGCCCAGGAGCGCACCGAGATGCTGAAGGACGTGGAAGGCCTGACGCTTCCGGTGGAGCCGCCTGATTGCTATCACACCTACTACCTCTACACCTGCCTGGTGCCCAAGGAGTGGGCCGGCGAGAAGCGCGACCGGCTGATGGCGATGCTGCGCGAGGAGTACGGGGTGAACACGGTGGTGGCCAACCCGCCGGTCCACCGCGTGGTGCCTTTCGTGGCGAAGCACACCCAGGGCCAGGAGACGCCCGTGGCGGACGAGCTGGGCGCCCGCCTCTTCTGCCCGCCGACTCACCCGCTGATGACGCGAGAAGAGAACGAATACATCTGTGCCGCAATCGCCGATGCGATGGAGAGGATCCGAGAGGGCGCCTGAGGCGCGCCTGCTCCTATCCGGGGGCTCGGACCAACGAAGCGCACAGGCGCTTGTCGGGTTGCTGGCGAGCGTGGGGACCGGGCGGCATTCGTCCTGGCCTCCACGCTCGTCTGCTTTGCAGCGGCACACCAACAGGGGTCCGAGACCTGGATACCCTGCTGCGTGAGCGCGGTGGTTCTGCCATTTGATGACGCTGGGCAAGTCGCCTGCTTGTTCGTCGGGCGCGCAGTCGATCGTGCCGGGAGGGGGGAGCGGTGGCGTTTGCACCGCTCTGTTTCCGGATCGTCGCAGGGAAGGAGAGAGGGATGAGTCGCCTCAACATTCTGTATATTCACTCGCATGACACCGGGCGCTATGTGCAGCCGTACGGCTATGCCGTGGAAACCCCGCGTATCCAGCAGCTGGCGGAGGAGGGCGTTCTCTTCCGCCAGGCATTTTGCGCCAACCCGACCTGTTCCGCCAGCCGCTCGGTTCTGCTCACGGGGCGATACGCCCACTCCAACGGGATGATTGGCCTGGCTCACCGGGGCTCGCGCCTGAACGACTATCGCCAGCATCTGGCGAGCTTCCTGAGCCGGAACGGCTACGAGACGGCGTTGTCCGGGATGCAGCACGAGGCCGCCGACCGGCAGCTCCTTGGCTACGAGCGTTTCCTTGATGACGGCCCCGGGGGGAATACCCAGGAGGGAGTGGCCCGCCGGGCAGCCGCGTTTCTTGCCGAACGGCATGACCGGCCCTTCTTCCTCTCCTGCGGCTTTTCGTTGACGCACCGCACCGGCAGAGGCATCCAATGGCACAACGGCGAGGCCTCGCCCCTGGGCGATCCACGCTACTGTCGGCCGCCTGCGCCGCTCCCGGATCTTCCCGAGATACGCCGCGATTTTGCCGACTTCCGCGCCAGCGTCCGGCGGCTTGACGAGTGCATGGGGATTGTCTTCGATGCCCTCGAGGAGAGCGGTCTCGCCGAAGAGACGCTGGTTGTCTGCACCACGGACCACGGGATCGCTTTCCCCTTCATGAAGTGCAATCTGACCGATCATGGCACCGGCGTCCTGCTGATCCTGCGCGGTCGGGGCGGGTTTACCGGGGGCAAGGTGGTCGATTCTCTCGTGAGCCACGTGGATATCTATCCGACCCTGTGCCGGCTGGCGGGGATTCCCGAGCCGGACTGGCTCCAGGGCACGTCCTTGGTGCCGCTCGTCACAGGCGAAGCCGAGTCGGTGCGAGATGAGGTCTTCGCTGAAGTGAACTACCACGCGGCGAGAGAGCCGATGCGCAGCGTGCGCACGGCGCGCTACCGCTACATCCGGCGCTACGAGGTTCACCCGCATCCGGTCCTCCCGAACTGCGATGAGAGTGTGACCAAGCGAGAGCTGCTCCGCTTCGGTTGGCGCGAGCGCCCTCAGCAGGAGGAAGCACTCTACGACCTCATCTTCGACCCAAACGAGGCATGCAACGTGGCACGGGATCCCGCGTATGCGGACGCGCTGGCAGAAATGCGCGCGCGATTGGAGCGTTGGATGCGCGAGACGGAGGATCCCCTGTTGACAGGACGGATGGAGCCGTGGCCGGGGATGGCGTCGAACCCCGTCGATGGAAACTCACCGCAGGAAGAGGCGGGCTCAGCAGAACCGTGGGTTGCGCGATAATCCGAGAGCCGTGCGCTCGACAAGCCGGGATGTAGGCAACAGGAACTCCATGGGGTAAGAGACCCTCGTCAGGAGTGACGCCATGGAGGGACTCGTCCGGTGGTTTGATCGGGTGGACCGGCGCGTTGTGGCCTGGTTTCAGCGCCACAGCGTGCCGATTCTGCGTGTTGCCCTTGGGATCGTCTTCGTGTGGTTCGGTGGCCTGAAGATCGCCGGGGTGAGCCCCGTCGCCGATCTGGTGGCGACTACTGTCGCGTGGCTTCCTGCCAGCTGGTTTGTGCCGTTTCTCGGCGTGTGGGAAGTCGCGATTGGAGTCGGGCTCCTCTTCCGCCTGTTCTTGCGGCTAACGCTCCTGCTCCTGGCGGCGCAGTTGGCCGGCACCTTTCTGGTGCTCCTGGTCCGGCCGGATCTGGCATTCGCGGGGTCACCCCTCCTGCTGACGCTTACGGGTGAGTTCGTCGTGAAAAACCTGGTGCTGCTCGCTGCGGGGATGGTGCTCGCGAGTACTGTGCGTGATGAGGAGCAGACGTGCCTGGCCACGGGCGCGAGGCGGAGCGCCGCGCGCCGTGAATGATAGGTTGCACGTAGCGATGGAATGGGGGTTCGCGCCCCCCGGACTCGCGGCCGGGGTTCCGGAGAGACCGAGCAACTGGGTTGGGCGCGGCATGGCGCGAACGCCCCTCGCCAGTAGCGAAGAGGGTGCCATCGTCATGGTACAGGTTAGAACTAAGAGTACCCAGAGACGATCTGGGCCTTGAGATCGTTTGGGGGGGGGCGAGACCACGCCGGCGAGCACGAGCCCACATTCATGAAGGTACTTTCAGGTGCCCACGAAGAACGAGACGATCTTTATGGCCATACGCCAAACGGCAGTTTGGTGATTGACAGTGGGGGAGGGTTCTGGTAAGATAGTGCCTGTTGCGAGGAGGTGCCCGGGGGTTTCGACACGAACCGGAAAACTCCTCTTGACAGGCAACGTTCTTTTCTGATAAGATAGAGGTGTTGCGA
>DUUU01000142.1 GCA_012841485.1 Armatimonadota bacterium | reverse complement strand
TCGTCGCTCATCTCGCTCAACTACTCGCTGATGCGCAAGAACGGATACACGCCGTTCACCTCCGATTACGCCCCCGAGGCGCACCAGCTCTCGCTATCGGCCACGTTTGGCAGCCGGATCCGGCGTGGCATCAGCACGTCAGCGGGATATAGCGGAACCTATTCCAGCTACAGCACCGGGCTCACCGGCGGCTATGGGGTCGGCACCTCCTACGCAGGCGCCCCCTACGGCTGGGACAACCGGCGCCTCGATCCGGCCGCTGCGGGCAAGGCCTATGTCACCCTCAACACAGGGTATGATTTTGACCTGCACAACGCCAGCGACCTGGTAGTGCGAACGCAGTATCAGCCAAACGCGCATCACCTCCTCGAGATGGAGAGCGCGTACGACTGGTTCGGCAAGCGCCGGTTCGGCACGCAGAAGCGCCTGCGCGACATCCGCGCCCGCTGGTACGTGGACTACGGGGACCCGCTGCAGCTGGCCGTGGGGACCGTCTGGGACACCTCCAGAAACCGGCTAGGCACCATCAAGGCATCGCTTAGCTCGCAGATCTCTCCCAAGTGGCAGGTCCAATCGCTCTACGGGCGTGTCGCCAGCGGCTATGGAACCAGCCAGCCCTACACGCAGGTGATGCTGACGCGTGACCTGCACTGCTGGGAGGCAAGCGCCATCTATACCGAGGGCACCTTCCTCGGGCGCAAGGAGCGGGAACTTCGCTTCGTCCTGAGCATCAAGGCGTTCCCCGTCAACAAGGAGTTCGGGGTCAGCCCCAGTGGCCAGTACCTCTCGACCGATATCGGGAGCCTCTACTGATTGATCTGAACCTCGGCGCTCCAGTCGATGATGTCGAGATCCTCCTCCTCTACCCCTGGCTGCAATGCCGGCGGCACATCGCCCGCCTGCTCGGGATCCGTGAGCTGCGAGTTGGTGAAGGTTTGCGGAATATCCAGCGGCAGCGTCAGGAACTGGTTGCCCGTGAAGCCGAGAGCATCCACCACCTTCGTCTCAAGCGATGTCGGCTCAATGTTGATCCGGTCGGTAGCGATGATGTTCAGGTTGACCACGTTCACATCCTGGCCAAGCGTGGCATCCACATCCAGAGTGACGCGAATGCGGTTTCCCGGGGCCTCCTCTGGGCGGTTGAAGTCGAAGGGGGTGCCAAGCGCATTCGCCTGCAGGAGGTCGGTGCCGGGCACAAATCGGAAGACGCCAAAGGTGCCGAGATGATAGAGGACAAAGTGCGTGATCTTCCCTGTGCCCCAGCCATTTCCCCAGGGGAAGGCGACCACGGGCACCGGTCCCTCCACCGGATTGCCCCCGGTATCCAGAGCGATGTAGTAGTAGTAGAGGGGATTGATCCGACCGGCGACGGTGAAATCGACTGTCAGCGTCCGGCGCACCAGCGGCCCCGCCGCCTCATCGGGCACGCGCGCGCACCCCGTGGTCATTAGGATGCCGGCCACCATCATCAGGAAGCCCGCGCGAGCGATCCCGGATACGCCCCGGCTCCGCCGCTGGCTCCCCTCCACACGCGCATCCCTACTCCACCCACAGGCCATGACCCATCTCCTTACCGAAGCGATGATAGCATTCCCCAACCGCCCGGGCACGAACCCCCACTCCCCGACGCGCTATTCTATCCCTTCACGCCAGTGCGCGCGATGCTCTCCACGAACTGGCGCTGGGCAACGAGGAAGAGCAACAGCACCGGCAAGATCGTCACCGTGGCGGCTGCCATGACTAGGTGGAAGTAGACGCCAAACTCGGTGGTGAAGACGGCCAACCCAAGCTGAATCGGCCGGATCTCGGGGTGGCGTGTCACCACCACCAGCGGCCAGAGGAGCGCGTTCCATGAGCCAAGGAAGCTCACGATGGCAACGACCGCCAGCCCCGATCCCGCGAGCGGTACCGCGATGCGGCTCAGATAGGTGCCGTGCCCGCAGCCATCCAGGCGCGCGGCATCCCACAACTCGTCCGGGATGCCCAGGAAGAACTGGCGCATCAGGAAGATGCCGAAGACGCTCGCCATCCACGGCACGATCATCGCCAGGTAGGTGTCTTCCCAGTGCAGCTTCGTGATCAGGATGTAGTCGGGGATCAGCAGCACTTCAAAGGGGATCATCAAGGTCGCCAGCAGCAGGACAAAGAGCACCTGCCGGCCGGGGAAGCGCATTCGGGCAAAGGCGTGCCCGGCGAGGGCCGAGGTGACCAGCACCCCCAGCGTGACGCAGCCGGCAATGCCGACGGTGTTCACGAAGTAGCGCCCGAAGGGAGCCGCCCGCCACACCTCCGCGTAGTTGGAGAAGGTGAGCGCTTTCGGGAAAAGTGTCGGGGGGATGCTCGTCGTCTCACTCGCCGTCTTGAGTGACGTGATCACCATCCAGTAGAAGGGGAACGCCACCGCCAGTCCCGCCACGATCAAGACGGCATGGATGAGCAGCGCGGGGCCAGGGCGCACGCGGGCCCGAGAGTGCGGCGGCACCGCCCCCCCCGGCACATCCACCATTCGCCCCCCATTTCGCACGGCGCGAGTCACCGTGCCGGCACTCTCTTTGTCTCTTCGCTCATCAGCCATGCAGCTTCCCCTGTATCATCCCATTCACCGATGCGGGAAGGGCTTCTCCCGGCGTCCCCCACGCCGCCGATCATCCATAGTGCACCTTCTCCTGGCCCAGACGCATCTGCGCAATGGTGAGGAGGAGCAGGATGACAAAGAGCGCCATCGCGGCGGCGGCACCGTAGCCCGCGCGGCTGGAGCCGTAGAACGTCTGGAAGATGAACATCGTGAGCGTGCGCGTCGTTGGGTCGTTGGGCGACATGACATAGATCTGGTTGAACGCCTGGAAGGCGCGGATCGTGGCGATGATCACCAGGAAGAAGGTCGTCGGTGAAAGGAGTGGGACCGTGACCTGCCGAAAAACCTGCCACTCGCCTGCTCCATCAACACGCGCCGCTTCCTGCAACTCGCGCGGAATGCTCCCCAGGCCAGCCAGGTAGACGATAACGTTGAACCCGAGTCCGCTCCAGATACTCATCACGATGATCGAGACGAGTGCGAGGCTGGGACCCGCGGCCCACTCTGGAAGCGAGATGCCGAGCGGGGCCAGTGCCAGCCCAAACACGCCCCGTGGCTCCAGCAACCATTGCTGCGCGGGCAGGCCAAGGCGGGCAAGCGCCAGGTTGAGCACGCCGTAGTCCGGGTTGTACATCCACTGCCAGACCGCCGCGGCTGCGACCAGTGACGTGATATAGGGCAGGAAGAAGAGCGTCCGGTAGAACCCCACCCCACGCAGCGGTCGGAAGAGGAGCACGGCCACCCCAAGAGAGAGCGCCAGCCCCACCGGCACCGTGCCGATGACATACCAGAGGGTGACCAGCAGCGACTGGCGGAACTCCGGGTCGGCGAGGAGTTTGGAGTAGTTGGCCAGGCCGATGTACGCTTCTTTCAGGATCGACCAGTCGTGGAGGCTGATGTAGACCGCGTAGAAGATGGCGAAAACGTGGAATACACCGATGATCACGAGCGCGGGGAGGAGAAAAGTGTATGCCTGGAAGCTCTCTCGAAGGAAGCGGCGCCGGGCCGCGGGAGAGAGGCGGTGCCACTCCTCCGGCAACTCCAGCCCATGCCGGAGCGCGTGGCGCGCGCGTTGAGCCCAGCCCTGGCACGCCGGACGCGCGTCCTGATCCACTCCCTCCTCGTGGCGTTTGGCTATCGGATCCACTCGGCCAAAACCTCCCTCTTCCCCTCGCCCCTCATGATACCTTGCGGAAGAGATCCTTCGCCTCTTCCGCGGCGAGGCGACCCGCAGCCATCGCGCCCAGGGCACGCCGCCGGCGCATCTCCGGCTCGATCAGGTAGAAGCCGAGGAGCATCCGGAGAATGGCGGCGACAGGAGCCGCCAGGAACATGCCGAGGATGCCGAAGAACTCGGCGCCCACCAACAGCACGATGAGGATGATCGCCGGGTGCAGCTTCATCCGGTGCCCCACCAATTCGGGAAGCAGCACCTTGCTCTCCACCAGATGCAGGATGCAGAAGAAGAGGAGCACCGACATCCCCATCTTGAGGGAGACCGTCATGGCCAGGAGGGTGATCGGGATCGCGCCAATCACAGGACCGACAATCGGCACCGCGCGCGTGATCCCCGCCAACACCCCGAGCACCAGTGGGTAGGGCACCTTCAAGATCCACAGGCCCCCTCCTACCACGACGCCGGCGACCAGGCAGAGGACGAGCTGCGCCACCACATAGCTCTGCATGATGCGCGTCGCCTGGTGCAGGAGGAAGAGCGTTTCGCGCACCTTGCGATAGGGGACCAGGAAGAGCAACTCTCGCTTCAGGCTGCGGCTATCCAGGCAGAAGTAGAAGGCGAGCACCGGGATCAGGATGAGCTCCCAGATACGCGATGCCCAGTCGACCGTTCGCGCCACAATGCCGCCGACGAGCCCGAGAAGGTAGTGAGTGACCCGCTCATCCGGCTGTTGATCCAGCGCCGTGCGCATCGACTCTGGCAGCCGGCCATACCACTCGCGCAGACCGGCGAGGCGCGCCTCGATCGCCACCTGGTAGTCGCCAATGCTCTGGTGCAGGTCGTTGAGTTGCGCCTGAAACGGCACCCAGATCCAGAGCATCAAGCCAACCGAGAGCGTGATCAGCATCAGGAAGACGGCCAAGGTGACGAGAAAGCGCCACGAGCTGGAGCGTACGGAGCGCGGGCGCCAACGACACCCGCGCTCCACGAGTGGGTGGGCCACATAGGTGAGGATGACTGACAGGAGGACGATGACAACGATGAAGCGCACCCGCCATCCTACATAGATCGCGGTGGCTATCGCCATCAAGCGCCACAGGATTCCCCAGATGTGCATGAACATCGCCTATGATCGCATCCTCAACGAAACCGCACACTTCCCCACAGCCGGCGCGGCCCCGGTCGCATCCCGGCGCCCCTAAGCCAGGCCGTAGCGCGCGAAGATCGCCTCGCGGATATGCTTCGCGGCGCGCCCGTCGCCATAGGGGTTCATTGCGTGCGCCATGCGCCGATACGCTTCCTTGTTCCCCAGAAGCTCCCTTGCCTCCGCCACGATCCGCTCGGGGTTCGTGCCAACCAATTTCGCCACGCCGGCGTCCACTCCCTCGGGGCGCTCCGTCGTCTCGCGCATCACCAGGACCGGCAGGCCCAGCGAGGGCGCCTCCTCCTGGATCCCCCCGGAGTCCGTCAGCACCAGGTAAGCCCGCTTCATCAGGTGAACCCAGGGCACGTACTCCTGCGGCTCCACCAGAAGCACGCGCGAAACGCTCCCCAACTCCTCGCGGATCACGTCGCGAACCACCGGGTTCTTGTGCATCTGGAAGATCGCCTGCGTGTCCGGATACTCCTCGATGATCTGCCGCAAGGCACGGCAGATATCGCGGATCGGCTCTCCCCAGTTCTCACGGCGGTGCGCCGTCACCAGGATCGTCCGGTATGCTCCGAAATCCACCTCGGAGAGGGGCGGCTCGGTGAACTCGAACGGCTTCTCCGCGGTGGCCAGCAGCGCGTCGATCACCGTATTCCCGGTCACGAAGATATCCTCGGGGCGCACGCCATCGGCCAGCAGCGTCTGCCGGGCACGTTCCGTGGGCGGGAAGTGCAGGTCGGCCAGGCGCGTCGTCAGCCGGCGGTTCATCTCCTCGGGGAAGGGATTGTACTTGTCATCCGTACGCAGACCCGCCTCGACATGGCCCACATCCACACGGTGGAAGAAGGCAGCCAGGCCGGCGGCAAAAGTGGTCAACGTATCGCCCTGCACCAGGACAAGCTGGGGCTGCTCCGCGGCTAGGATCGGATCCAGGCCGTTTAGCGCACGCGTGGCAATCTGCGTCAGCGTCTGGTTCGGGAGCATGATATTCAGGTCGTAATCGGGACGAATATCGAAGATGGAGAGGACCTGATCCAGCATCTCCCGGTGTTGCGCGGTGACGGCCACCACCACGCGCACCTTCTCCGGATAGCGCTTCAGCTCGTTGACAACCGGCGCCATCTTCAGCGCATCCGGACGGGTGCCAAACACGGCCATGATCTTGAATGTACCGCTCATAGAACTAGACCCCCTATCGAGTGAAGGAAGCGAGGGCATCCTGGACTGCCAAGCTTGGCCGCAAACCGGGTTCATCGCAGGCGCTCGCTGCTTTCGCCTCCGCTACGCACCCCCCCGCCACCTCATCCAACCGTATAGTGGAAAATCGCCAGCGCCACCGCGCAGAGCACGACGGTGACCCCATAAAGCACCAGGACGGTCTGCCGCTGCGAGAGCCCGCGGTTGAGCAGGCGGTGGTGCAGGTGGCCCTTATCCGCGGCGAAGATCGGACGGCGCTCGCGCGCGCGGCGCACGATAGCAAATGAGGTATCGAAGATGGGCACTCCCAGCGCCAGGATCGGCACCACCATGGCAATGAGCACCGGGATCTTGAGCACGCCGATGATCGAGGTGGTTGCCAGCACGAACCCGAGCACGTAGGCACCCACCGTCCCCATGAAGATCTTCGCCGGATTGAAATTGTGTCGCAGGAAGCCGATAGCGCCCCCCGCAAGCGCGGCCGCGATGAGCGCCACCTGCGGCTGATGCGCGGAGACCGCCATCAGGGCAATCGTCGCGGCGGCAATCGCCGCGATCCCGGCCGCCAGCCCATCCATGCCATCGATCAGATCCACCGCCTTGGTGATCCCGATGATCCAGAAGACGGTGATGAACGCCCCCAGATCGCCTAGAAAGAGCACGCTCCCATCCGCGGCAAAGGGGTTGGAGATGAACTCGATGCGCACGCCCAGGAAGAGCGCCGCCGTGGCGGCAATCCCCTGCCCGGCGATCTGGAGGGCGGGAGAGAGATCGTAGATGTCATCCAGCGCCCCTGCCACGGCGACCATGAGGGTGCCGAGAAGAACGCCGAAGAAGGCGCGCTTTGCCGCGGGCGTGGAGACCAGGGAGACCCCGAGGAGAGAGGCAAGCCACCAGGCGAAGCAGACGGCTCCGAGGAGCGCGACGACGATGGCCACTCCGCCCCACCGGGGGATGATCCGCTCATGGATCTTCCGGTGGCCCGGCCGGTCTACTGCACCCACGCGCTTGGCCAGCTCTCCCACGAAGGGGGTGAACAGGTACGCCAGGAGTGCCGCGAGCCCGGCGGCCCCAATCACCAGCAGGCGGGTGATAAATAGCTGCTGTGCCTGTGTCTCCATGCCCCAGTTCTAGCCCCTCGGACGTTGTCAATGGGAGATCAGCGGGAGTGACAGTGCGATAACGCTCGCGGCACCCTCACTCCCCCGCTACCAGGTATACAACGGAAAGCGCGCGGTCAACTCCCGGACGGCCTCGCGCACTTTCGCCTTCGCCGCTTCATCTTCACGCCCGGCGAGCGCGTCATTGATCAGCTCCACGATCCTCTGCATCTCCGGCTCGCGCATGCCGCGCGTCGTCACGGCGGGCGTGCCCACCCGGATCCCGGAAGTCACCAGCGGCTTTTCCGGGTCGTTGGGGATCATATTCTTGTTCACGGTGATGCCGACCTCGTCGAGCACGCGCTCGGCGACTTTGCCGGTCACCCCCTTCGAACGCAGGTCCACCAGCATCAGGTGGTTGTCGGTGCCTCCAGAGACCAAGCGGAATCCAAGGCGCACGAACGCTTCCGCGAGGGCGCGCGCATTCCGAACAATCTGACGCTGATAGTCGCGAAACTCCGCGGTGGCGGCTTCACGGAAGCAGACGGCTTTGGCGGCGATGACGTGCATCAGCGGCCCGCCCTGCATCCCCGGCATCACCATCTTATCAATCGCCTGGGCGTACTGCTGCTTGCAGAGGATGAGGCCTGCTCGGGGGCCACGCAGCGTCTTGTGCGTGGTGCTGGTGACGAAATCGGCGTAGGGTACTGGCGAGGGATGCACGCCCGCGGCGACCAGGCCCGCGATGTGCGCCATATCCACCATGAGCGCGGCGCCCACCTTCCGGGCGACCGCCTGGAACCGCTCGAAATCGAGGACGCGCGGGTAGGCACTGGCGCCGGCGATGATCATCTTCGGACGGCACTCCTCTGCGAGGCGCTCCATCGCGTCGTAGTCGATTTGCTCCGTCTCGGGATCAAGTCCGTAAGAAACGATATTAAAGAGCTTGCCGGAGAAGTTCACCGGGCTGCCGTGGGTAAGGTGCCCCCCATGCGCCAGGCTCATCCCCAAAACGGTATCGCCCGGCTGAAGCATCGTCAAGTAAACGGCCATGTTTGCCTGCGACCCGGAGTGGGGCTGCACATTCGCGTGCTCGGCGCCAAAAAGCTCTCGGGCACGCGCAATGGCGAGCTCCTCGGCGATATCGACGTTCTCGCAGCCGCCGTAGTAGCGGCGTCCGGGATAGCCCTCGGCATACTTGTTCGTCAGGATGCTGCCTTGCGCTTCGAGGACGGCACGCGAGACGAAGTTCTCCGAGGCGATGAGTTCGATGTTACCCTGCTGCCGCCGCTTCTCCAGGTCAATCGCGCGCGCGATCTCTGGATCCACCTGCGACAGCGGCCGGGCGGCAGTCTCCGCGGGAGAGCCACCCGCCATTTCCTTCAGGTCCATGGTCCGTTCTGTTCCCTCTCCTGGCCGTGACTCATGATAGCCGCCCCTATTATATCATGAATCGAGGCCGCCGTCGCCCCCTATTCCCCTCAGAAGCGCCCGCCGCGCCATCGCGTTGACTTGCTCGGGCCCCTGTGCTATACTGGCGGCGAACGGAGGAGATTGGCCGTGAAGCTTTACGGAACGGTTGCAGGCACCACTGGTGTCTCGGAGGTCACCATTGAGGGCGAGCAGATTGTTTCGCTATGTCCCGCTTCCCCCGCAAGCGCGCCGCCCGACCTGGTGATCGCCCCCGGCTTCATCGATATTCAGATCAACGGCTACGGCGGGCTCAGCTTTGGTACGCCTGATACCACGCCAGAAGTACTCGACTATGTGGTCCGCGCACAGCGAGGGATTGGCGTTCTCTTCATCTGCCCAACGGTCTGCACCACTTCGCACGAGAACACCATTCATGCTCTGCGCATGCTGACCGAGGCGCGACGCAACCCGGAGTTGGCGCACGCGGTGCCCTGCTACCACCTGGAGGGCCCGTACATCGGCAAGGAAGATGGCCCGCGCGGCGCGCACCCGCTGCCACATGTGCGCCCGCCCGATTGGGATGAGTTCCGGCGCTTCCAGGACGCCGCCGAAGGCAAGATAGGCATCATCACCCTGGGCCCCGAGCATCCGGGCGCGATCCCCTTCATCGAGCGCCTGGTTGAATCGGGCGTGATCGCGGCAATCGGGCACACTGGCGCCACGCCCGAGCAGATCCGCGATGCCGTCGCCGCCGGCGCCCGCCTCTCGACGCACCTTGGCAACGGCTCGCACGCGCGCATCGACCGCCACCCGAACTACATCTGGGAGCAGCTGGCGGCCGATGAGCTGTGCGCCAGCATCATCGCGGATGGGCACCACCTTCCCCCTTCCGTGGTAAAGTCCATGGTGCGCGCCAAAGGCGTGGATCGCACAATCCTGGTGAGCGACGCCGTCGCTGCCGCCGGCCTGTCCCCTGGCGTCTATCCCGCCGAGGGCAGGGAGATCGAGGTGCTTCCCAACGGGCGCGTGCAGATGAAGGGTACGCCCTACCTCGCGGGCTCCGGGTTGATCCTCTCTGAGGGGATCGGAAACACCGTGCGCTTCGCGGGTGTCTCGCTGGCAGAGGCCGTGCAGATGGCGACGCGCAACCCTGCCACACTGCTGGGGCTGGGAGACACGCTCGGCACGGTGGCTCCGGGCCGCGAGGCAAACCTGGTGCTCTTCCGGTGGAACGCGCAGGAGTGCTCGCTCATCCTGGAGAGTGTCGTCGTGCGCGGGCGCCTGATTCCCATCGATGAGATGAAGGATGCCATGCGTCCCGCGGGCCAGCAGGCCTTCTGAGCGCGTCCTGTCACTCCCAGGGATCGAGGCCTTCCGGGAGATACGTGTGATGCGTGGAGACGCCCTTCTGTCGCACGGGAGGGTGTCTCCTATCTTCTCAGCCCAGGCTGTCGCGAACCTTGAGCAGCCGCCGTCCCGCCTCCTCCAGTGTGGCCAGGCGCTTTGGGAAGGCAAACCGAACCTGCTGGCTCCCCTTCCCCGGCGCATGGTAGAAGCTGCTCCCGGGCACGGCGGCGACGCCCGCGTGCTCCACAAGCCAGCGCGCGCACTGCACATCATCCGAGAAGCCAAGGGCTGAGATATCGGCCATGATGTAGTAGGCGCCGGCGGGCGGGCGGCAGGCAAAACCCGCCTCGCGGAGGGCAGCCACCAGCACGTCGCGGCGCTCCTGGTAGGCGCGCGCCAGTTCAGCGTAGTACGCGGCATCGAAGCCCATGGCGACTGCCGCGGCCTCCTGAAGCGGGGCCGGCGCTCCCACGGTGAGGAAGTCATGCACCTTCCGGATGGCATCCGTCAGCCGTGGCGGCGCGATGCAGTAGCCGATGCGCCAGCCGGTGACCGCGTAGGTCTTCGAGATCCCGGAGATGGTGATGGTGCGCTCGCGCATCCCCGGCAGCGTGGCGATGCTGAGATGCGTCGCTCCGTCGTAGACGATGTGCTCGTAAATCTCGTCGGTCACCGCCAGGGCATTCCAGCGCGTGCACAGGCTCGCGATCATCTCGAGCTCGGCGCGAGAGAAGACCTTTCCCGTGGGGTTGTTGGGCGTGTTGAGGATGATCGCTTTGGTTCGCGGGCCAAACGCGGACGCCAGCTCCTCCGGATCGATGCGCCAGTCGGGCGCGTGCAGCGAGACGTAACGGGGAGTCGCCCCGGAGAGGATCGCATCTGGCCCGTAGTTCTCGTAGAACGGCTCGAAGACAATCACCTCGTCGCCCGGGTTGATCACGGCGAGGAGCGCGGAGATCATCGCCTCGGTGGCACCACAGCAGACGGTAATCTCGCGCTCGGGGTCAACCACCAGGCCCTGGTAGCGCGCGTACTTGTCGGCGAGCGCGCGTCGCAGCGAGGGCGCGCCCCAGGTGATGGCATACTGATTGACGTCGGCCATGATGGCGCGCACGGCGGCTTCCTTGATCGCCTCCGGCGCCGGGAAGTCCGGAAAGCCCTGGGCCAGGTTGAGGGCGCCGAAGCGGTGCGCCAAGCGTGTCATCTCACGGATCACCGACTCGGTGAAGCCCTCGGTGCGCCGTGCCGGCGCGGGCGGGGTGGGATACTCGGTAGTCATGCCCCCATTATACGAGCCGGGGGCAGGCAAGTCAACGCTCGGCGCCCGATTCCTGTGCCCGCCAGTCCTGCTCGCAGACATCCTTCGTGGCGCGGTGGGCGTGGTGGAAGATTCCGCGCAGGATGGGATCGACCGCCATCAGGCCACAGATGCGCCCGAGAGCGCCGAAATGGAACTGATAATCAATGACGTGCAAAACGCGCGTGCCCTCGGTGATCTCCTCGAAGTAGTGCCGGCTCAGCCACCGCTTCATCGGCCCTCGCACCTGGATATCCTCAAAGAGGAAGAGCGGCTCGCAGGTGGTAACCAGGCTCTCCCATAGGCACGAGACCGGCCCACGCTGGAAGCGCAGGACGATCTCCGCGCCGGCCTGTAGCGGCTGCACCGGCTCTTTCATCACCTCCACACGCACATCCCTCGGGAAGATGCGCGGCATGTTGAGGGGGTTGGTACAAAACGCATAGACGTGCTCTATCGGCGCTTGGATGTCAATACTTGCTCTGATCCGGGGCATCCTGTGTCCTATCCGGTCCGGTCGCGCGCTCGTGCGCGTTGGCGTCGGCGTAGGCGGCGACCACCTCGCCATAGTAGATCCGATGGAAGTCGCCCCGCGGATAGCAGCTCTTCCGAACCTCGGGCGCCAGTGCATCGGGGATGACATCGTTCTTCATCACGGTCCGGCACTCGTAGTGAATGATGCACTCTTCAAGGATTGGAGCCCGCACCACGCGCGCCGCCACGGGCGTCAGGCCACAGGCGGCCAGCTTGTCCATCTCTCGCCCGGAGCGCGTGCCACATAGCTTCGCGTTCTCCTCCCGTCCCCTGGGCAGCACGTTCACCGTGAAATCATCCGCCTCCTCCATCAGGGCGTAGGTATGTCGCGAGGGTCGCACCAGGACGAGGAAGATGCGCCGGCCCCAGACCGTACCGATCATCCCCCAACCGATGGTCATCGCGTTGGGCTTTCCATCGCGGCCGGCGGCGACGAGCAGCGCCCCCTCATGCTCCAGAGCGTGCAGCGTCTCCGGCCACAGCTCTGTCAGGCGGATCTCCTCCTTCACCATGGGTCTCCCTTCCTCCCTCGCGACGGTGTTCACGGACTGCGCGGCAAGATGCCGGCCAGTGGTCTCCTATGGGATCTGTTCCCCCTCTTGTTTGCCGAATCCTTGTACCTGCTCTCCTGAGAGCTCCTGGGAGGTACGGGAAGGAGGGAGCGGACGCGCGAAGAAGAATGTAGAGATTCAACGAATGCGTGCCGTCTAGCTACCGGCGCCAGGGAGAGCGACCGCACGGTTACTTTCCCATGGTGTTCACTGGCATCGTCTGCGGCCCATCACCCGGTATCCGAGCGGTCGTGAATGGCGCGCCGTCCGGCCATCCTCGGTGAGGAGGTGGAGGATTGATGACTTCCCGCCAGCGTCTCCTGGGCGCGATCCGTGGCGATCGCGTCGACCGCGTCCCTGTCGCGCCCTTCGGGATGGGCCGCGTGCCGCCAGAGAGCCCCCTCGGGCGCGCGTTGATCGCCGAAACGGATCCCTTCATCGATGCCGGCGGCGCGGGCGACCCGTTGCTCGGCACGGACGTTCCCGCGACCACCACCATCGAAGGCGACACGACCAGCACGGTGATCCACACTCCCAAGGGCGACCTGACCCGCCGGTTTCGGCGGACCGCCCTCACCGCCGCACAGACCGAGTTTCTCCTCAAGACGCCGGAGGACGTTGAGAAGTTCCTCTCGCTTCCCTACACCCCGCCCGCCATCGACCTGACGCGCTTCCACCAGCTTCGCGACCACATCGGCGAGGAAGGCCTCGTCCTGCTCGGCATCCCGAACGCGATCTGCCTGCCCGCAACACTCTTCTCGCCCCAGGAGCTGTGCCTGGCATGGGCTGATGCGCCGGATCTGGTGCGAAGGCTGTGCGCGGTTGCCTCCGAACGCCTTCTGGATTACACTCAGCGCCTGCTAGACGGAGGTGTGGATGCCTTCCGGATCATCGGCGGCGAGTACGCGAGCGTGCAGCTGGGTCCCCAGGCGTTCCGGGCATTGGTGACCCCCTTCGACACCGAGCTCGTGGCGCTCATGCACTCCCGCGGCGCCGTGGCCTACTACCACAACCACGGGCAGGTGATGGAGTATCTGGATCTGCTCGCTGATCTGGGCGTGGATGCCCTCGATCCCCTGGAGGCACCGCCTTGGGGCGACGTGGATCTGCGCGCGGCGATGGCTCGCATTGGTGACCGCGTCTGCCTCGTGGGCAACCTGGATGACATGGAGATCATCGACCGCTTGCCCGAGGCAGAGGTGTGCGCCATCGCCCGCGAGCGATTGGAGGCTGCCGGCTCCCGCCACTTCATCCTGGGCGGCACGGCGTCTGGCACCTATGGCGAACGTGGCGCGCGCAACTTCATCGCCATGGCGCGGATGGTCCGCGCCCGGTAGCTTCCCAGGCCATGGATGCGGCGCTCGCGCGAGAGCCGCGCGTTCGGAGGGCAATGGCTGGCGAGCAGGGCGAGTGGCCGGCCTCCCTCCTGAGCAGGAGTCGCAACGTTCGACTGTCGAATGAGGCGCAAAGTAGGTAACACCTTCGTGATGATGGAGGAGAACCGGTGAAGAGCAGACACGTTTGGATCCTTGCGTGGGCGGCGGTGGTCGCGTTAGCGCCAGCCGCCGATGCGGCAGAAAAGGCCTCACCGTTGGCATCGCGCCGCGCCGCGCTCGTTGCCCTCGCGGCAAAGGGGGAGGCGGGCATCCCGCAGATCGCCGCGGCGCTCAAAGATGACAACCTGGTGATCCGGCGCACGGCAGTCCGCCTCCTGGCCGATCTGGCCAAGCCGGCCCGGCCGGCACTCGCCGAGGCGTTGACCAACTCTGATTTCCTCGTGCGGCGAACGGCGCTCTCGGCGCTCTGCGAGCCGCTCACGACAGAGTGTCTCCCCCACCTGGAGAAGGGCATTCAGGATGAAAACCTGGCGGTGCGCCTGGTGGCCGTGAATCTCCTGGCCTCCCTCGAGCCCCGCAGCGATGCGGTGAACAAGATCCTCGACAAGGCGCGCTCGGATGAGTCCACCGCGATCCGCGATGTGGCCGCGCGAGCGCTGTGGCCCTTCCACCGCGACACGGTCCTCCTGCGCGACCGCAAGGATTGGGACCACGAGGTGGTCGTGACGCAGTCGATCCCGCTCCCGAAGACCGGGTGGCGCTTCCAGCGGGATCCCCAGCGCGACGGGCACCTCAAGAAGTGGTTCGCCCCGGATTTCAATGATGCCCAATGGCCCGCCATCGAGACCGAGCGTTCCTGGGAGAGCCAGGGGCATGAGTATGACGGCGTGGCGTGGTATCGCGGCTCTTTCGATCTGCCGGCAAAGCCGGATCACAACGCGGTGGAGCTGCACTTCGATGCCGTGGATGAGTGCGCCTGGGTCTGGGTGAACGGCGTCTATGTTGGCCAGCATGACCTCGGCACCGCCGGGTGGGACCGGCCCTTCGCCCTCGATATCACTCGCGAGGTGCGCTGGGGGCAGAAGAACCAGATCACGGTGCGCGTTTACGACAGCGCGTATGCCGGTGGGATCTGGAAGCCGGTCCGTATCGATGTCTTGAAGTAGAGCGGTTCGCCGAATGGGGATCCGTATTCGGACGAGCGCGCGCAAGGTCCCCTCACGAGGGTTTGGAGGTGGCGCGCAACCCCGGCACTGCCGGTTGACCCGCCTCCCGATGCCCGCGGGGCGAGGCTTCCTGCCACTTGTCGCGCTCCTGGGGAGAATGGTGCAGTCATGAGGGATTTATCCATCATCTGGCGCATGATGTTGCTGCTTGCGGTGTGCGAGGCCGTCCAGGCCGCGCCAGCCGCTGAGATCCAGCCCTGGCAGAAGCTCTACACCGGCCAGGAAGCCACTGGAGCGAACGTCATCGCCCTCTGGCAGTTCCAGCCAGGGCAAGAGGCCAAGGATGCTTCCGGGCACGGCCATGACCTGACGCTCCGGGGCAATAGCCGCTTCGTTGCCGGCGGGCCCCTGGGCGGCTATCTGGAGTCGTTCCTCGGCGGCACCGACAACGACACCAAGATGGGCGCCGTGGTGAAGAACCACCCGAATCTATCGCCCGCCGGCGCGTTCACCCTGGAGGCGTGGTTTGCCGCAAAGCCGGAGATGGAGCAGGCAGCGAACGTCTTCGCCATCGATAAGAAGTACTTCAACTACTCCCGCGATGACCCCCGGGCAAACTGGGACTATTGCCTCTGTCTGGCACGCGCGGGGCAGAAGCAGCGGCGCATGCTCGCTCACCTGGGCTATGGCAAGGATTCGGCGACCTACTCCTCCGATGCCTTTGAAGTGAATCCTGGAGAATGGATCCACGTGGCGTTCACCTACGACGGCGCCGGCACCGGCCGCTTCTTCGTCAATGGCAAGCCCGCGGGCAAGACGGTCCATGAGGGCCGCGGCTCGATCACTCCCGGCAACTATGACCTGGTGTTGGGCGACCGCTATGGGAGCACGCACTCCGGTTTTCCTGGCTACCTGGCGCAGGTGCGCCTCAGCAATGGCGTGGTACCTTTCTTCACGGGAACCCTGGAGGTGACCCCTGGGGCCGGGCGCACTGCGTTCGTGCGCATGGAGAAGGGCGCGTCGCTCTCGCTCACCGTGAGCAACGACACCGGCAAGACGCTCACCAACGGCCAGGTGCAGGTCGTCTTCGGTGGAAACACGCGACGGATCGCCCTGCCGAACCTGGCCCCCAACCAGGAGCAGGTGGTGCCCATTCCCGTGGATACCTCCCTGCGTCCTGATAGCTATCCGATCACCGTGACGGCCACGGCGGTCTCGGACGGGCGCGAGTACCGCACGGAGAAGGAGCTCACGATCACGATCGTATCGCGCCCGCTGCCGGATCAGATGCCGGTGCTGATGTGGGGGGGCGGCGATATCCCCCGGTTGAAGCAGATCGGCTTCACGCACAACCTGGTTCACCTCACCGACTATGCCAAGGTCTGGGAGGCCGGCGAGCCCACCGAATCGATGACCAGCGGCGCCGTCGCCGAGCGCGCCCGCATGCTGGACGAGTACCTGGTGAACGGCTTGGGCGCCGCCGTCTACATCTACCCGGGCCGCTGGGTGATGAACAACAAGAAGCTGCAGGAGCAGTTTCAGCGCGTTGAGCGCTCTGGCAAGCCACGGGGAAACAAGGACGTCTGCGCCAGCTTCCCGGAGATCCAGCAATATGCCTACAACGCCGGCGCGTCCGTCGCCCGGACCTTCGGGCATTTCCCCGCGCTGCAAGCGGCGTTGGTCCACTCCGAGATCCGGGATGGCACCGATCTCTGCTTCCACGCGCACGACCAGGAGGCCTATCGGCGCGAAACGGGACTCGAGATACCCGCGGAAGTGCAGGCTAAGAGTGGCGTGCGCTTCTCAAGCGTCCGCGGCTTCCCCGCGCGCCAGATCGTGCCGGATGACCATCCCATCCTGCAGTTCTATCGCTGGTTCTGGAAGGACGGCGATGGCTGGAACTCCCTGCACACCCAGGTGCATCGGGGCCTGAAATCCACCGGCAGGAAGGATCTCTGGACCTTCTTCGATCCGGCGGTGCGCGTGCCGAGCCTCTGGGGGAGCGGCGGGCAGGTGGATTACGTCTCGCAATGGACCTACTCCTACCCGGACGCGATCAAGATCGGGCAGGCCACGGACGAGCTCTTCGCCATGGCCGATGGCCAGCCCGAGCAGCAGGTGATGAAGATGACCCAGGTCATCTGGTATCGCAGTGGCACCGCGCCCAAGCTGCCCGAGGATGAGTCGAAGCGCGCCCCGTGGGAGAAGGAGAAGCCGGAAGCACGCTTCATCACCATCTCGCCCGACCATATGCGCGAGGCGTTCTGGTCCAAGATCTCTCGCCCGATCCGCGGGATCATGTACCATGGCTGGGGCTCCCTCGTGGAGACCGGCGAGATGCAGGGCTACTGCTACACGAACCCTGAGACGGAGAAGGTCCTGGGCGAACTGACGCGAACCGTGGTCCGCCCGCTCGGGCCCACGCTGCTCAACGTGCCCGACCGCAAGAGCGATGTCGCCTTCCTGGAGAGCTTCTCGTCTCAGATCTTCGCCGCTCGCGGCACCCACGGCTGGAGCAACGCATGGGAGGCCGACATGCACCTGATCCTCCAGTGGGCTCAGCTCCAGCCCCGGATCCTCTACGAGCAGACCATCCAGCGCGATGGCCTGAATGGTTACCGCGTGCTGGTGATGCCCTTCTGCGACGTGCTCCCCGAGAGCGTCGTCAAGAAGGTGATCGAGTTCCAGCGCAGGGGTGGGATCATCGTCGCGGATGAGTACCTGACGCCCGCCCTGACGCCTGATATCGTGGTGCCCAGCTACCGGCGCACAAAGAAGGCGGATGAGGATAAGGCCGCGCTCCAGGCGCTGGCCGCTCAGCTTCGACGCGAGCTCGATCCGTTCTATACCCGGTACGGCGAGGCATCCGATCCCGATGTGGTGGTGCGCTTCCGCCAGTATGGGCAGAGCGACTACCTCTTCGCCCTGAACGACAAGCGCACCTATGGCGACTATGTGGGCCACCACGGTCTGGTGATGGAGAAGGGTCTGCCCCACTCCGCGACGATCACCGTGCGCCGCCCGGCGGGCCATGTCTACGATCTGGTCGCCCATCGGGCCGTGCCGGCGAAAGCCTCGGGGGGCACCCTGAAGATCGATGCCAACTTCGGCCCCGGAGATGGCCGGCTCTTCCTGATCACTCCCGCGCCTGTGAACAGCGTCCGGATCGCGCCGCCCGGGCAGGCCCGGCTTGGCGGCTCGGTAACGATTCGCACCGCCGTCCTCGATAACCGAGGCAAGCCTCTCGCGGCCGTCATCCCGGTGCAGGTAGAGGTGGTCGATCCCCAGGGCCGGCCCGCGGAGCCGAGCGGCTACTACGCGGCCAAGGATGGCCAGCTCAGCATCACGCTCGATCTGGCGCGCAACGATAGCCCCGGCCGCTGGACGGTGAGAGTCCGCGAGCTGGCATCCGGCAAGACAAGCACGGCCGCTCTGACCGTAGCGCGATAGCGCGCGCTCCTCATTGGCTCGTGCCCCGACGCGCTACGGGGAGCCATGAGGCCATCGTGCGGAGCGGGGTGAAGAGTCTGTCGCGCGTCCTGATCATCGGGGGCGCGGCGGCAACCCTTCGCCCCGCTCGACAGCGCCGGCGCTACCGGGCCGGTGGAGGGTGAGAACCATGCGCGTGGTCACACTCATCGCGTTCGTGCTCCTGGTACACTCGGCCGGACGGATGGAAGCCGAGCCTTTGGGCCCGCTCCCGCTTCGTCCGGCCGTCGCGCTCTATCTGGTGTGCGATGGCACGCCGTGCGAGGCGCGCATCGTCGTGCGCCAGGGCCCCCGACCCACTCCAGAGCGCCTGATGGCGCGCGTCTTCACTCCCGACGAGCGGCTCCTTTTCTGGCGCTACGTGGAGTATGTGCCCGCCGAAGAGCGGGCCGGCGTCACGGCCGAGGGGATAGAGCTGCGCGACGCGGCCAATCCCCCGAAGCCAGGCGATCTGCTCCTGGATGAGACCGTCCGGCTGGATGCTGCCGGCATCTACCAGATCCGCCTGGTGGGCGGTGCCCAGAACAGCACCGCCGAGGTGATCCTCTCGCGAGACCTCCCCTACGGTCTCTCCTGCCAGAACGGTACCTACTCGCCCTGGAACGAGGCGCTATCGTCACTCTATGCCTATGTGCCCCCGCGCGCCGAGGAGCTGACCCTTGTCGGGGGGCCGGCGGTGGTGCGCGACGCGCAGGGGAAAGAGCTGGCCCAGTTGGAGCCGGGGAAGCAGCAGGCAATCCCCGTCACGCAAACCGAGACGGTGTGGCGGTTTGACCTATCGGATCCCGAGGGCTGGCAGCTTCGCGCAGCCGGTTTTCCGCTGATCCTCTGCCCTACCGCCGAAGCGGCGAGGGCGATTCGCGCCTCCGTCGAAGTGCTGCCGGATGGCACGGTGGTCTGCCACCAATTCCAGCGGCGCATCGCCGAGATGCTTCCCAGGCTGCTGGATCCCGCGAAGGTGGGCACGGCCGAGAAGCTGATCGTGCCGCTTGCCACGCGCAAGGAGGCCTGGCTCGCCCACCCAATCCGCGCCACCAAGCTGATGCAGGCGTTTCTCCCCATGGTAGAGCACTGGCTCCGCCGGCAGAACGTGGATCCGGCCAGTCATTGGGGCGGTTCGCTCGACGGCTGGCAGGAGTTCGCCGACAAACCAGGGCGCGAGGGGCGTTGGGACCGGCTGAAGGCGATCCAGGGGCTTTACGCGGGAGCATCCGACCACTATGGCGGCGGCGCCGAGCACCTGGCCCTCGCGGCGCTGCATGACGATCCTACCAACCCCTACTTCGGGCGCCAGGAGCTTCTCTACCGGGCGGCCGCCGCCGCGCTGCGCGACCTGATGGTCCTCTCCGAGAGTGAAGTGTTTCCCGGCGTGGCCGACCTGGATCCCTATCCGGGGATGATGGCGTTTGCCCTCGGGCAGAAAACGCTCCCTGTATTCGGCACGGCGGCGCCCCACCTCCCCCCCGAGGTGCGCGCCCTATGGGCCGAGGGGTTGCGCCGGGTCATCGACCGGAGCCTGCCCGATAGTCTGGTTAGCGCGCGCAACCAATCCTCGCACTACCTGGTGGCCTACCATGCCTACGCGACCGGGAGTGGCGATCCCCTCTACCGCGACACGGCTCGTCTTTTCGCCCGACGCTGGATTCGCGGCCAACACCCCTCGGGCTTCCATCAGGAGGCCACGGGCCCCTGCCCCAGTTACATCGGGATGACGCACTGGCACGAGGCCGTCTACTACCGCATGAGCAAGGATCCGGAGATCCTGGAGAGCCTGCGCCGCTCCTACACCTTCTTCAACCACACGGTCGCCCCGGAGCCGGATGGGCGGATGCTTGGGGGATTCAACTTCGCCCACCGCGTTGGCGAAGGCTTCTATCTCGAGCAGTATGGCGGTGCTCGGGGGATTCTGGATGACGTCCTCCCCGAGGTGGGTCTGTGGGCCGACGCGGCACCTTCCCCCGAGGCACATGCGAAGCAGCACGCGGAGGCAGCGCAACGCGTGGAGCGCTTCCTGGCGGAGCCCACGCTCCCGCGCTATCCCGATATCGGCACGCCGCGTTACCTTTATCATGCAGAGCCGGACCGCTCGGCCACCTGGCCGGCGCGCGAGCCCGGCTCCTTCGTGCGCAATCTGAGCAACGAGCTGGTCGCCGTGAAGCGGCCCGGCTACTACGCGGTGATCTATGTCGGAAAGCCAGCCGCGAGCGAGTTCTACATTCGCAAGCGCGAGAATCTGCGCCTCCCCTTCCCCGGCGGGATCGAAGAGAACGGCGGCGTGCTTCCCGAGGTGCGCAACGCCACTCCATTTCTGGGCGGGGGCCTGACCGGCTTCTGGACGCCGGAGTACGGCCACTCGGTGATGGCTGCCGCCTGGTCGCCAACCACCCACCACGGCGTGACGCTCTCCGCACCCGACGGAAAGCGCTACTGGGAGGACTATTTCGCGCACTCCTTCGAGCTCGATGAGGCCGCCGGCACTCTCGTCGTTTCCGGGCGGATTGAGGGATGGCCGCTCGCCTATCGCCGGGCCTACCGATTTGGTGACGACGCGCTGGAAGTCGTGCTCACCCTCACCGCGGAGAAGGAGATGGCAGCGCGGTCGCTGGTGGAGAATGTCCCCTTTGCTCGCGGCGGCTGGAAGGCGAGGGGCGCCACGCTCTCGGCCGGCGGGAAGCGCGCAGGCGAGGCGAGCTCGGATCGGCTCACGGTGACCGACTCCAC
>DUUU01000014.1 GCA_012841485.1 Armatimonadota bacterium | reverse complement strand
TTCGATATGAGCCTCTCCCAGGAGGTGGTGATCCGACCGAACACCACCTGGACAGGCCCCAGACATGTGCTGCTGATACACGCGGGCGATTGGCACATCGCCGCCGACCGATATCGCGAGTGGGCACGCCAGTGGCTTGGAACCCCGGACGTGCCGCGCTGGATCCAGGAAGCCGATGGCTGGGTCCTGATGGGCGTCCAAAACGGAGTCCCCTTCTGGCGAATCCCGGATGTCTATCGCTCCGCGGAGTGGATGGGCGTGGATTACCTGCACGTCCAGGGCCAGGCCGTCGACAATATGTGGTTTGATGCCGATGGAAAGCGTCACGGACACGCGATCACCTTCCTCTACCCCAGCCCGCGCTTCGACACACCGGAACAGCTGCGCCAGGCGGTGCGCGACATCCACTCCCGCGGCGGGCACGTGATGTTCTACTTCCTGTACGAGCGTTGGACCCCCAGCCACTCCGTCTCCGACGACCTGGGCACCGCGCCGCGCTCCGCGATTCCTCCGGAGTATCCGATCCCAGGCCTCGATTTCTACGAGAAAAACGCCCTCGTGGAGCGCCCCGGCGCCAGGCCGCCGAAAGAGCACCCCTTCATGGTGCACCGGATGATGTGCCTGGGGTCGCCGGGCTGGCAAGAGTGGATGCGCCATTGGGCAATCGATGTCTATGCCAAACGTTTCGAGGCCGATGGCTTCTACTGGGATGTCATGGGCCGTAACGGGCCATTCCGGTGCTTCAACGAGGCGCACGGGCATCACGGCGAGAACCGCTGGGCCGCCGGCTCCGCCGCGGTGCTGGAGCGCACCGTCCGCGAGGGCCGGGCGATCAACCCCAATTACTCGTGCGCCATCGAGGGGTGCCAGGATGCCCTGGCACCCTGGGTTGGCTTCCACCTCATGTCCGGCGCCACGCAAACCCCGGAGGTGTTCCGCTACACCTTCCCGGAGCTCTGCCTGGTGGATGGTTTCTCCAACCACTACTGGAAATGGACGCAGGTCGAGAAGGCCCGGCGCGTCTTCCTCTGCGGCGAGCGGTTTGACCTGCACGGCTACCACGCGCAAGTGCGCAAGCTCGTCTGGCTGCGCAAGCGCCTGCGGCCCTTCATCGACTGGCCGGCGCGCTTCGTGGATACCGTCGGCGTCGCCGCAAGCGACCCCGCGGTTCAGGCAAAGCGTTTCGTGCGCGATGATGGCGGTAACCGCGCCGTGCTCATCACGCTCCTGAACGAGGGGCTAAAGCAGGACGCCACGATTACCGTGGACCTTGCCCCCATGCGCGCGATCACCACGGCCCACCTCTTCACGCTGGATGGAAGGATCCGCCCGCTGCAGAGCACGCCGGTGGGCCAGGGGCAGATCACGTTCACAGCGCCCGCCGAGCCTGTGGCCGGGGTGCTCTTCGTGGACGCGGTCGATCCCTCGCTGCGGGTGGTGCCGATCCTCGAGCAGATCCAGGTGCCGGGGCGCGACGGGTTGGAACTCACCCTCTTCTATCCGGCCGGGCGCCAGGAGAAGTGCGACGTGCGCCTCCGAGCGCCGGCCGGCGTGACCCTGAGAGCGGTAGATTCCCCGCGCCCCGAGGAATCGCCCGCCGTCGAGCGCCGCGCCTGGGAGCCCGAGGGAGGCCTGGCCTCTCTCCAGGGGTGGGAGAAGGTTCACGCCGATCTCCAGTGGCCCGGTGGAAAGACGAGCGTCTGGTCGCTTCTCTGCCCGCCGCTCGTCAACGGCGACATGGAGCGCCTTCGCCCCGACGGCCACCTCGCCTACTGGCCGGCCTCTCCCTGCCTGGAAGAGCCGGCACAAGGGAAGCACTGCCTGAAGCTGGAGGACCAGGGGCAGGGCGGCACCGGCTTCGTGAACCTCCTCACTCCGATCAAGCCCGCAACGCGCTACCGGCTCAGCGCGCGCATCAAGCGCGACACCGCCGGATCCGACACGCGCGTTTCGATGATCGAATATGAGGAGGGCTCGAAGTTCCGCGTCAGCGCGTCGGTCGGCGCGGGTGGCAAGGCGAACGAGTGGCAGGAGTTCACCACCGAGTTCACCTCCCATCCGAGCCCGCGCTCCTCCGCCGTTTACCTCTACCGCGGCAACAGCAAGGCGGCGTGGTTTGACCAGATCGAGCTTGTCGAGCTCAAGTGAGCGGTTTGAAGTGGCACCACGGATGCACCGCGCCCAGGCATGCGGAACAGCTTCTCGTGGATCAAGGCGCTCCTGTGGGCGGGGATCCTGACCGTCGCATCGACGCCGGCGGCGGCCCGGGGCGGGCGAGTACATCGCCTCTTGCCAGCGCACTTCATGTTTGGCCTGGCAAACGGATCCAGCGAGCTGGAGTGGTTGCGAAACGCGCGCGTGCCGATTGAGATGCGCTATCAGTATCTCTCGGGCGGGGTGAACACCGGCCAGGGCTGGACGACCTGGCGGCCGAACGCCCGCTATGCCGCGGACTACGTCCGTGATAGCCGGGCGGTGGGAGCTATCCCGGTCTTTACGTACTATAACATGCTCCACTCTCGCCCCGCGCGCGGGAGTAGCGAGAGCGAGAAGGTCTATCGCAACCTGAACAATCCGGAGACGATGCGCGCCTATTACGAGGATTTCAAGCTCCTCATGCAGCGTGCCAGTGCCGCCGGCGACCGGGCCGTGGTGCATGTCGAGCCGGACCTCTTCGGCTACCTTCAAAGGGATTACGCCGAAGGTGGCCGGCGCAGCGCCCGGGAGGTCTCGGCGGCGGTCGCATCCACCGGCATGCAGGAACTGCGCGGCCTGCCAAACACGGGGCAAGGCTTCGGTCGGGCACTCTTGCGCTTGCGCAACCGTTACGGCCGGGGTGTTCTCCTGGCCATTCACGCCTCTGATTGGGCCTCGGGCACCGATATCGGCAGCAGCCAGAACCCCAGCGTCGATGCGCGCGGGATCGGCGTGCGCACCGGCCGCTTCCTGCGCGGATTCGGCGAGGGGTGGAACCTGGTCTTTGTCAGCCCGTCCGACCGCGATGCCGGCTGGATGGACCGCTATCGCCCGGGGGGCACCCACTGGTGGGACCCGGCCAACCGCGCTTTCCCCAACTTCGAGCGTTACCGGCAGTGGGTGGATGGGGTTTCCACGGGCGCGGATCTGCGCGTCGTCCTATGGCAGGTGCCCATCGGCAATCGCCGCTACCGCACGATGAACAACACCGAGGGCCATTTCCAGGACAACAGGGCGGAATATTTCCTGGAGAGCCGCGATCACATCGCCGACTATGCGCGCGCGGGCGCCATCGCCATCCTCTTCGGTGCCGGGGCCGCTGGCACAACCCATTACGATGATAGGCAGCGCGACGGCATCACCAACCCGCCGCCCATCAATGGCAACACCCTGATCTCCCGCTATCCCGATGATGACGGTGGCTACCTGCGCCTTGCCATCACCCGGTACTATCGAGAGGGCTCCGTGGTTGTGCCACGCTGAGCAAATGCCGATAGTTAAGTCGGCAATGCCCGGCCAGGGATCCCGACCGCCAGTCTGAGCGAGGTCTCGCTTGGGCACGCTGCGCTATGCGCTCCAAACGCGGGAAGGCCCCCAGCCGGCCCGGTTGTGCCTGCGGTTGCCGGGAACATTCGGCACTGCAGTACCGTCGAAACTGGATGAAGCGCGTTCTTCGCAAGAGCCAACACACTGAGGAGATACGAAAGGAAAGCCCTGCTATGCTCAAGCACGTCGCCGCCATCACCGTCCTCGGCCTCGCCCTCCTGGCTTCCCCCGCCAGCGCCGGCAGGTACGACTACTATCGGGAATCCGGCGCGGAATCCGAGTGGACAAAGAAGGTGCGCTTCGTTGCCGCCGCGGGGGTGAACTCGAGCGGCATCATCAACTTCCTCACGTTCCGCGATGGCTCGTCCGAGAGCGGATGGAGCTGGCAGCTCGGGGCCTCGTATCAGCTCGAGCAGCCTTACTTCGTCGAGGCCGGGCTGATGGGCTGGACCATCGGCCGTGAGGACCAAGATTCCGCGAAGAGGTTTGGCGTGGCGGCTTCCGCCGGCGTGCAGCTTCATGCAACCGAGATAGGCGCGGGGTTCGTCCCGAGCGGCGCCCGGATCTTTGTCCGCCACTTCTTCGATGGCGATACCGATGGCAAGGGAACCATGGGCCAGGCCGAGCTCGTCTTCCCCACCACGTCCGGGGCGCACAGCTACCTGGGCCTGAGCCTGGGCTACGGTTTCTGAAAGACTGCCTCGTTCGGGGCGTACTCCCGGGGCCTCCTCACACGGGCACCGGTGCGCCCCTCATTCTCCTCTCGCAGAGCGCCCGCGATGGCAAGCGGGTGTCACACCCCACAAACCGCTTAGCACTGCGTGACTTCGCGGATCTTGCGCAGGAGCGCCTGGAATTGGTAGGGCTTGGGGAGAAACGCCGCCAGACCCTTGCCAGAGAAACGCTCAATCGTCTCGCGCTCTTGATAACCGCTTGAGAGGATCACCCGGGCATCGGGGCGGATGGCCCGGATCGCATCGAATGCCTGCTCGCCATTCATGCGCGGCATCGACATGTCGAGCAGCACGACGGCAATCTCATCCGCGTGCTGGCGGAACACCTCCACACCCTCCACGCCGTCGCTCGCTACCAGAACGGTGTAGCCGACAAACTCGAGCATCATCCGGGCGACGGCACGCACCACCTCTTCGTCATCCACGACCAAAACCGTGCCGCTCCCACGCCAGGTGTCCGCGATTTTGCCCGCCACCTCTGGCGATAGCGCAGCCGGACGTGGCGCGCCTGCGGGGACGACCGCCTGCATGGGGGAGGGCCGCGCGCTCGGCTCAACGGGCGGCTGTTCCTTGGCACAGGGCAGGAGGAGGCGGATCGTGGTGCCGTGCCCGGGCCGACTGTCGACAAGAACGCCGCCGCCATGCCCGCGCGCAATGCCGAGGCAGGCGGCAAGCCCCAGGCCGCGCCCGGGGCCCTTCGTGGAGTAGAATGGCTCGAAGATACGGGCCCGCGTCTTCGCGTCCATGCCCATCCCGGTATCAGATACTTCCAGGTAGACGTAGGAGCCGGCGGGGAGATCCGGATCCGGGTAGGCATGGGAGAGATAGGCGCGGTCGGCGCGCAGGATACCGGTGCTCACGCGGATGCCGCCCTCATCCGCCCCAAGGGCCTCGGAAGCGTTGGTCACCAGATTCATCAGCACCTGGCGCATCTGAGCGGGATCGGCTAGGACAACGGGGAGATTGGCGGCGTAGGTACAGCGGAGCGTCGCCTTCTTCGACACCGCCGAATGGAGAAGGCCTCCCATCTCCTCTGCCAGTTTCGAGAGATTTACCGGCTCGCGAGCCGTCTCGCCCTCGCCGGCGTAGGCGAGCATCTGCGCCGTCAGGTCGGCTGCGCGCAACGCGGATTTCTCGATCTCGCGGATGTGATAGCGGGCGGGCGCATCGTCGGGAAGCTGCTCCAGCGCCAGGCTGGCGTTGCCCAAAATGCCCATCAGGAGGTTATTGAAGTCGTGGCCGATGCCGCCCGCCAGAATCCCCAGGCTCTCCAGCTTCTGCGCGCGCTGCATCCGCGCATCCGCGCGCTTCTGCTCTTCCTCGGCCCGCTCTCGCTCCGTGATATCATTGACTACGTAGAGCACATAGCGCTCATAGCCCAGGTGGATCGTCGTGGCCGAGAGAAGCCCGACGCGCTCCTCGCCTGATTTCAGGCGGAAGCGCGCCTCCATGTTGTGAGCCGCCCCACGCTGGCGCAAAAGCTGCCGGATCTGCGAGCGCTCCCAGGGGTCGACCAGGAAGTTGACTTCAGACGCGGTGCGCCCGATCACCTCCTCGCGCCGGTAGCCCGTCACGCGCAAGAAAGTCTCGTTCACCTCGATGTAGCGCCCGTCGCTCAGCGCACTGATGACCATCAGCTCGGGGCTGGCGTCGAAAGCCTTGCGAAACCGCGCGTCCGGGAGCGTGCCGCGCGATGAGTGGCTTGCCGGTTTGGGATCGCCTGGTGCGTGCGCCACTCGGGCTCTTTTGGAGAGCTCACAGCGCGCATCCAGGAGGGCCATCGCCTGGTGGCCCAGCGCCTGCAAGCCCTGCTCCTGGTCCTGGCGCAGCCGGCGCGGCACACGGTCGAACACCATGAGCAGACCGATCGTATCGCCCTGCCGGTTCCTGAGAGGCACCGCGGCGCAGAAGCGCGCCTTCACCTGCCCGTTCAGAAAGGGATCCGACGCCAGGTCCGGTTCCATGGCGGCATCGGCGATGATCAGTGGGCCCTCCTGCTCTATCGCACGCGCGCAAAAACCGCTCCGTGGCAGTTCGCTGGCGTCCAGGCCGACCTTTGCCTTGATCCATACGCGACCGGGGTCAATGAA
>DUUU01000141.1 GCA_012841485.1 Armatimonadota bacterium | reverse complement strand
GAGCCCCTCGCTAATGGCGGGGGTAATGCCGGTCCAGTGGAACCAGCGCGCGTTCTCGAAGACGCGGTCCCAATCCACCATGCCCGGCTCGATGGACGCGATGGAGGAGCCAGCCCGGTCGTATACGACCTTGCTCCCTCGCTGAGCCGCGCCGTTCTCCAGAAAGTAGATGCCCAGGCGGTCTCCGCCGCGCACGATGAAATCGGTGCCGACGCCGAAAGAGCGGAGGTAGGCCACGCACGCATCCGCGAGCTCATTGCTCGGAAGGCGGGTGACGAACTGCGTCGGAATGCCGTACTGTGCGAGCGACGCGGCAACGTTCGCCTCGCCCCCCGCGTAGGTGACGTCGAAGGTGCGCGCCTGGTTAAAGCGGAGATGCCCCGGGGGGTTGAGGCGCATCATGATCTCGCCGAAGGTAACCACATACTGCGACATGGCACATCACTCCTCATACCGCACTCGGCTCGCCATCGCATGGCCGGAGCTATCCAGAGCGTCCGGCCCGCGCGAACCTGATGCAGAACAGACTCGTTCCGGATTGCAGAAGGTACCAAGTGGGAACGGGGCGGCCAGGACGCCGCCTCATCCTACGTTTCTGTTCCGAGCGGGTGATCTCCTGCCGTCAGTGGCGCTTCGTGGAGCCCTCGCACGGCCTGCTCAGTCGCGCACTCTCTCTAGCTGGAGGGTCGCCCGGCTGCGCGCCTGCGCGGCGGCGTGCCCGGTGTTCTCGCGCAGGAGCACTTTGCCAAGCACTGCCGAGAACGGCACCGTTCCATAGTGCCGGCTGTCGTAGGATGCATTGCCGCCATCGCCCAGGACGTAGAGGGTGCCCGGGGGCACGTCGCGGGCCGTAATTCGGACCGTGGGATCGCGCTCCAGAATCTGCCTGGCGCGGGACAGCGTGCGGGCATCCAGGAGGAAGACCGTTGCCCTGCTATCGTCGTAGTGCACCTCCCAGACACGCTGGCCAGGCAAGGCATGAATGCGCTTCACCTGCACCATGTCATCGTGGCGGAAGAGGATCACGTCTCCCACACGCAGAGGCTGCCGGGCATAGTGGGCGCGGTGGACCAGGGCGAACTGACGGTCGCGCAGGGTGGGCTCCATCGAGCCCCCCAGCACCATCACCGGGCGCACCGGGCACCACTGTTGGAGTGATAGCGCCGCGGCCAGACCCAGCAGGAAGCGGTAACGTACCATCCTGAGCCCTCGCCCCGGGGGTGTTCGCGGGAGTGCGCCCCCGGAGATGCCCCGCCGGTCGCAATGAGGGCGCCCCATCCGGCTGGCACGGCCCTGGAGGGCCACCTTCCGGGTGTGGAGCCGCCCGCGTGCAGACACGGGCAGGTCTCGTGGCGGAAGTGGCAAGATGCGTGCCGGATCACGGGCGGCTGGCTTAACCTTTGGGGGCCAGAGGGCCGAATAGGAAGTGGGCGTTGCCGCAGTGCCAGTTGCGGGAGAAAGCGCCCAGAGGAGGACGTAGCTCGATGATTCGCTCGCTCTATTCCGGGGTTTCGGGATTGCAGGCGCATGGAACTGCCATCGATGTGGTGGCCGACAACATCGCCAATGTGAACACACCGGGCTTCAAAGCGGCTCGTGCCCAGTTTCAGGCCCTCGTTGCCCAAACTTTGCGTGCAGCAGGCACTCCCGACGCGGGCGGTCAGAACCCGGCGCAGGTGGGCCTTGGGGTGACAGTCGGGGCCATCGAGCGCCAGATGACTCAGGGCAGCCCGCAATCCACCGGGCGAGCCTCTGACCTATCTATCGAGGGGAACGGCTACTTCATCGTCACCGACGGTGGGGGGGCTCCGCGCTACACGCGCAACGGCGCCTTCGATATCAATGGCAACCGGCAGTTGGTGGAGGCCGCGACCGGCGCCTCTGTTCTGGGCTGGGTTGCCGATGCCAATGGCAAGGTCGATTCCTCTCAGCCGACCACCGCCCTGATCATCCCGGCTGAAGGCGACTCGCTGGCGCGACAGACGACCAAGCTGACCCTCAGCGGGAATCTGAATGCCACGGCCGCCGTCGGCGAAAGTGCCAGCACCACGGTCCGGCTCTACGACAGCCAGGGACGAGAGCAGAATATCACCTTCAGCATGGTGAAAACCGCGGCAAACACCTGGTCGTGGGAGGCGAAGGATGCGGGGGGAGCAAGCGTCGGAACGGGTACGCTCGATTTTGATGGCGCCGGGCGGTGTACCACCGCGCCGGCTACGGTGAGCGTGCCGCTCTCCGAGGGCGCGACGACCCCGATGGTCTTCACGACGACTTTCGATGTGCAGCAGTTGGCGGAGGGCTCTGAAGTGGTCGCATCCTACCAGGACGGCCTCCCTCCCGGCGCATTTCAGGGCTTCTCGGTGACCGATAGTGGTATTCTCATCGGGAGCTACAGCAACGGGCTGACCCGTCAGATCGGACAGCTTGCCATCGCGTCGTTTACGAACCCGGCCGGCCTGCAGCGAGGCCCGTCCGGATCGTTCATGGAGACGGCGAACTCCGGGCCCGCGCAGGTCGGAACCTCCGGCACAGGGGGACGGGGCACCATCGTTTCCGGAACGCTCGAGATGTCGAACGTTGACCTGACGCGCGAGTTCTCTTCGCTCATCGTCTACCAGCGCGGCTTCCAGGCGAACGGACGCTCGGTGACCGTATCCGACCAGCTGCTCCAGGATATTCTGATGCTGAAACAGTGATGCCGGTCAACGCGCCGTGCGTATGGCCGTGCCCGCCCGGCTCTCAGGACGGGCGGGCACGGCCGTTGAAGGGAGAGCCCGCGTGGATCTGGCGACGGCCATTGGCCTTCTGCTTGCTTTCGGCTGCCTGGTTCTCTCGGTCTGCATGGAGGGCGGGAGCCTGGCGGCGTTCATCAACCTGCCTGCGGCCGTGCTGGTCTGCGGTGGTACGATCGGCGCGACGATCATCTGCTTCCCGCTCTCCCAGATCCTGAAGCTACCAGGCATCGCCCGGAACGCGTTCTTGACCCGGGAGCTGAACCGCACGCAGATGATCGACACCATGGTTGGCTTTGCCCAGAAGGCTCGCCGCGAGGGGCTCCTGGTGCTCGAGGATGACGTGGCCCGGGTGGACCACGGGTTGCTGCGCCTGGGGGTGGAACTGGCGGTGGATGGCACTCCCCAGGAGAGGGTGCGCGATATCCTCACCGTCGAGATCGACGCGATGCATGAGCGGCACCAGCAGGGCGAGCAGCTCTTTGCCACCATGGGGGCAGTCTCGCCCAAGCTGGGGATCATCGGCACCCTCATCGGGGTGATCCACATGCTGGGCACGCTGACCGATCCGAAGCAGATGGGGCCCGCTCTCGCGGGCGCGTTCATTGCCACGCTCTACGGCGTTGCCTTCGCAAACCTGGTGGCGCTCCCCATCGCCGCCAAGCTGAGGGTGCGCGGCGAGGAAGAGGCGGTTTTCCATCAGATGATCCTCGAGGGGCTCATGGCGATTCAGAGCGGCGACAACCCGCGCGCGGTGGAGATGAAGATGCGTGCCTTCCTCTCGCCGGAGCAGAAGGTGGCGACGCGGGCAAGAGAGGCCTAGCAGATGCCCGCCGGCAGGGGAGAGGCGCGGCAGCAAGGAGAGCGGAAAGGAACAGAGGATATGGCCGATTCGCAGGCGGCTGCGGGGCCGGCAAAGCACCGGAACGCACCGCCCTTTCTTATGATCGTGATTGCCTTTTGTTCGGCTGCCTCGTTGGGAGTTTCGACGCTGGCGCTCATGAATGTGCGGTCGCGGGATCTTGGCGCCCCCGGAGGGAATGGGGCGGCGCAGGCAGCCCAGGGGAGAGCGGAAGAGCGTGCCCGCCATGAGCTGGGCGAGTTCCTGGTGAATCTCGACGAGCCGGATCCTCAAGCGTTCGTCAAGACCACGATCGTGGTGGAGTACGCGAGCACTGGGAAGAAGTCTGGCGAGCAGGGAGAAGGCAAGGAGCTGGCGCCCGAATGGGAGGTGCCCGTGCGCGACGCCGTCGTGAGCACGCTCTCCCAGTGCCGCCGGGCTGATCTGCGCTCGGAGAAGGGGAAGGAGCAGTTGAAGAAAGAGCTCCTGAAGCGCATGAACCAGAGCGATGACCCATCGGCACCCAAGTTCCTGGCGGTCTATCTGACGTCGTTCGCGATGCAGTAGGCAGGCCGGCACCGCGGAGCGGGACGGTTCCTCCGAGGCGGCGAGGAGGATGCCCCGCTCACCGGGGTGCCTGTGGGTTCTCCTGGGCCAGGCTTGCAGCGGCGTCGAGCAGCTCCTGCACATTGAACGGCTTGTTGAGGCACAGATCAATGTCGTTCAGGTCGTGCTCATCGGGGCGCCATCCGGTGATGAGGATGACGGGGATGCCGCGGTTCTTCTCCTTCACCATGCGCGCCAGATCCACGCCCGAAGCGCCCTCCAGGCGGTAGTCCGTGATGACCAGGTCTGGCAGTCCCTTCTCCAGGCGCGCGATAGCCGCATCGGCATCTGCGTAACACTCGACCGTGTATCCGTTGGCGGAGAGCGCCTCATCAATCACCCTGGTGATGGCAGGGTGATCATCCACCACGAGCACACGCCTGGATCCGCTTGCCTGCGTAGCGCGTGGTGCGGCGGCGTGAAGGGCGCTGGCCATCCCGCGCAGCAGCTCCTCGCGGCTGACCGGCTTCTGAAGCACGGCATCCACCACCTGGCGCGTGTTTTCCGTCACGCCTTGGTGAATATCCCACCCGGTGATCAAGAGCACCGGCACGTGCGGTGCCTGCTCCTTCAGCCTCTGGGCAAGCTCCGTGCCGGTCATGCCGCGCATGCCATGATCGGTGATCACCAGATCATAGGTGCCGGCTTGCCAGATCTCCAAGGCTTCCTTGCCCCCCGGTGCCGTATCTACCGAATGGCCGAGGCACCGCAGAAGGCCGGCCATGGTCTCGGCGATCAGGCTCTCGTCATCCACGACCAGGACATGCAGCTTAGGCAGGGGAGCGGCTGGCGAGAGCGAGGGTGTGCGCGTGCTCGTGGCGAGGGGGACGCCAATGGTGAAGGTGGTTCCGCGGCCGACCGCGCTTTCTACCGCGATGGTTCCCAGGTGTCGGTGTACGATCCCATACACCATGCTCAGGCCCAATCCGTGGCCGCGCTGTGCCTTCGTGGTAAAGAAGGGGTCGAAGACACGCTGGCGAACCGCGTCCTCCATACCGATTCCGGTATCGATCACTTCCAGAATGGCCCAGGGGTGCTGCGATAGACATCGGAGGGTGAGCTTGCCTCCTTCAGGCATCGCATCTACCGCGTTGGTGATCAGGTGAACGATGGCTTCTTGCAGATCGGCCGCGGAACCATGCACCAGGAGGCCCGCCTCAAGATCGAGCATCACCTGCACATCCTGACCCTGGGGGCGATCGTCCCAATGGGGTCGCGTGGCCTGAACGGCCTGTCGAATGACTTCGGCAAGATCGATGAGTTGGGCGGGGGCGCGATGGGGCTCCTCCGTGATCGAGTGGATGCGCCGTATGGTCTCGGCGCCCTCGAGACAGACGCGTGAGATGGTTTCCATGGCAGTAGAGACTGTGTTGGTGTCTTTGGCGTTCATCAGCGCCAGTTGCGCGTTGCCCATGATCGCGGCAAGGAGGTTGTTGAGGTCATGGGCGACGCCCGCGGACATTTCACCGAGCGCCTTCATCCGCTCGGCGTGCATCACCTGCTCCTGGAGGTGAGCGTGGTCAATGGCAAGAGCCCCTAGGCGCGCGATGCCGAGAGCGACGGCGATATCGCGAGGCGGGAGCTGGCGCATGGCATGGAGCGGGCGCAGCACCATCGCTCCCAGGAGGTCGCCCCGGTGTGAAAGCATCGGGCACACCAGAGCGGGCCCGTCGCCCATCTGCTCCGCGAGGTCCTGGGGGATGAGAGCGCTTTGCCGAGGGTTCTCCACGAGCAGGGGGGCTTTTCTCTCGCGAAGAGTGGTGGCGAGCTGAGAAGCCCCCGAGACCGGACGGGGCATGCCGTCATCCATGACCCCGGCGAAGCCCGTACCATCCCAGGTGAAGCTGGCGGCGGTGCTATGGCTCAGGCAGTTGAGCGTCACCTCGTTGAGGGTGCGCAGGATGCGGTTTGCGTCGCGCTCGGTGGCAATCAGGTGGGCGATGGAGAGGAGCGCGTTGGAGACTTCCACCTCCTGCCGTTGCGCTTCGGCGACGCAGGCCATCTCAAGCGCGCTTCCAAGATAGGTGCAGACGAGCTCGGCGCGTTGGAGCGTCTCATCGTCAAAACGGTCGGGATCCTCGCGGTCAATGAAGAGCACCAGCGTTCGAGGTCCTCCCTGCACATGCAGAGGCACGCCTGCCCAGGACTTCGCGCCCAGATCCCGCAGGAGCGGGCACTGCCGGAGATCGTCCGGCGAGCGGAGCGGGCGCGCGCCTGGGTTATGGAGTGCGCCCGCGGCCAGGCAGGCCCGTCGGGAGGGCTCCCCGCCGACACGGCAGGAGCAGGTCGCGGGGGCTCCTTTCCAGGGCGCGTGGATCTGTACCGGCTGCGGCGGAACAGCTCCCTCTGGGTACTGGCACGCCACGACGGCGTGCATCTCCAGCAGCTCCGTCGCGCGGCGGCACCCGTGCGCCAGAACACCATCGCTCGTCGTTTCGCGGCGCAGCTCCTCCACCATCCTGAGCACCCCATGCTGAAGCTGCTCACTCTGGATGGCACGCTGGTAGAGGCGCGCGTTCTCGACCGCCATGGCGACCTGGTCCGCGATGATCGTCAGGGCGCGCACATCCTTCCCGGAAAAGAAGGAGGTGCCAGGGGGCATCAGGCAGACGAGGCAGCCCAAGGCGAGCGTGTCTGAGTCGCCGGCCAGGGTGCCCCTGGTCGAGGCGGAGTCTCGCCGGCTCAGGGGCACGAAAAGCGCCGCACCGGCATCCTCCAGGGGGGTGTCTGGTGCGATGCCCGTGAGCAGCTCTGGCGTGTCGGCGAAGCGCATCCGGCCATCATGGATCACCCGGCCGGGTAATCCGAAGTCGATCTCCGCCTGGATCCCCTGAAGAGATGCCTGGTGGACGCCATGCGCCACCTCCACTCGCCACGTATGTTTCCGCTTATCCGCGAGGAGGATCGCGCCTGTAGCGGCCCCGGTGATGGTTGCGGCGCGATGCGCGGCGAGGTCGAGGAGACGAGGCAGGTCGGCCTCAGTTACGATTGCCCCGGCCAGATCTGCGATGCCCGCCATCTCCCAGGCACGGCGGACCACGTCTCCAAAGAGGGCGCTGTTCTCGATCACCAGGCCGGCCTGCCCCGCCATGCGTGCCAGCAGCTCGCGTGCCTCCGGGGGCAGCGGCGGCGCGTCCGGGACGGGGGGGTGGGGAGTTCGGACCGCCAGGATGCCCACCGGCTTGCGCAGGTCGGAGATCGGAAAGCCGATCCACCGTTCGAACTCGGCGCCCAACTCGCAGGTCGATTCCCGGTCATTCCCTGCCAGGATCTGCGCGAGGATGCGCGAGGGGGCATCCCGGGCATCGGGATCGAAGGGGCTAGAGAGTGAAGAGAGGGTGTTCACGCTGAGGCCATCGGGGAAGAGGGCGCTGGGAGCGATGAGGACGTGCGCCTCGGTAAGGCCGACAGCGCCGGCCGCCTCATGGACGAGGAGCTGGAGGATGCTGATCGGATCCTCCCGGGCACTGGCTGCCGAGGCGAGCCGGGCAAGGGCTTCGGCGTAGCGGGCCGCGCGGCCGCGCTCCTCCAACTGCGAGCGGATCTCTCGCGCGATTGCCGCGTGAGACCGGCCAGAGAGCCACCAGGCGATTGCCGCGCCGCTTACGAGACCGATAGCAAGCATACCGGCCGCAAGGGGGGCAGGCCATAGCAGGGATCCAGCGAGCGCGGTAGCGAGCGAACCCACGCAGGCCCACGGTACAGCACGGTGGCGGAGTTTGGCTGGCACAGGAACAAGCTCTCCGGTTGGATGCTTCCCAAAGGGATATTAGTTCTGGCCCACGCCATTATACACCATTCGTCAGAGCTTCACAAGCGCTTGCCTAACAAACCTTTGCGGGACGCCCGTGTGCGAGTTGGACGGGTGATAGAATGGGCGTGTGAGCGCGGCCCGGAAGTAACGCGGAGAGGAGTGGCAGAGGGCGCGCCAGCTTAAGGTTGCCTTGGCGAATGCCGAATTACCAACGGGGGAGCCTGAGATCCGTTCCCGGGCGTGCCATCCCAGGCTATCGGATGGGGATGCGCCGCCCGGCTATCGCAGGTACCCAGGGGACGCGCCGCTTCTTGACAGGCAATGGCGGCGAGCGGCCGGCGGATGGCAGAGGGAAAACGGCACAGCGCCCTTTGTGCCGACGAATGGGCGGGGCGCCGACTGCAAGCATGCCAAGGGTGGATGGATTGGGGGGGCTCGGCGGGAATCGTGAGCGTCACCCCTCCCGGTGGTGTGGATGGCAAGGGGGTGTTTGGTCCGCGCGGATGCGGCAGGTTGTTTCCGGGGAAGCGCTGCCGAAGACGGACGGATCTGGCTGGAGCGGAGCATGCCACCCACGGGGGAGGGAAGCAACCATGTCGATTCGAGTGATGGTGGTTGATGACGCGCTCTTCATGCGCACCACGTTGCGCAAGATTCTAACCGAGGCCGGCTTCGACGTGGCGGCCGAAGCGGAGAACGGCAGCCAGGCCGTGGAGCGCTATCCGACAGTGAAGCCTGATGTGGTGGTGATGGATATGACCATGCCGGTGATGGATGGCCTCACCGCTCTGAAAGAGATCCGCGCGCTGGATCCAGATGCCCGGGTGGTGCTCTGCTCGGCGCTGGGACAGCAGCGTCTCATCATGGAGGCCACGCAGGCGGGTGTGCGCGATTACATCACCAAGCCCTTCCAGGCTCAGCGCGTCGTGGATGGCGTGATCCGGGCCGCCAGCTAGCCCGGCAGAACCGAGCGATCCCGGTGGATCGCCGTGGGGTGTTCGAGGGCGTGCCAGATACCTCCCGCGGAGCGCATCGCCGCCGCTGGTGCATGTGGTGCAGGCGACTGGAGATCGGGGGGGCGCCACGCTTCAGCAGGAGCAGGCAATGAAGATCGAGTTCATCGACCCGTTCTTACGGGCCGCGTTCGAGGTGTTGGAGCAGGTGCTGCAAGAGCGCCCAGAGCGAGGTCAGCTTTCGATGCGCAACGCGACCTTCACCTCGCAGCAAGTGACGATTGTCCATGGCGTGGTCGGCATGGTAGAGGGCTCCGTTCTCTACGGCATGTCGTTGGTGACCGCCGAGAAGATTGCCTCCACTATGATTGGCAGTCCGTTGATGAGTTTTGATGACCTGGCGAACAGCGCCATCTCGGAGCTAGGCGACATGGTGACCGGCAACGCGGCGACTTACCTGTCGAATGCAGGTTACCAGTGCAACATCACGCCGCCCTCGGTGATGCGCGGGGCGAACCTCCGGATCAGCACGATTACGCCGGCGCTGGTAGTGCCGGTCAATACAGTGGCCGGGCGGCTGGAGATCAATATCGCGCTGCAAGAGCGCAAATCTCCCGCGGGGTAGGCCTGGGCGGGAGTCTGGCGTTGGGCAGGCGCCTCCCCGGGGCATCGCGACCCGCCGGCGCCAGCATCCTTTCCAGGGTGAGGATGAAGCGAAGTGTCTGATATCCTGACACAAGATGAGATCACCGCGTTGCTCTCGGCGTTCAACCGTGCCGAGGGCACTGACCTCGATCCTGAAAGCGGCGCCACTTACGAGATCAAGATCTACGACTTCAAACGCCCGCACAAGTTCTCCAAGGACCAGGTGCGGACGCTGGAGATGATTCACGAGCGGTATGCGCGCCTCTTGAGCACCACGCTCTCGACCTACCTGCGAGCTCAGACGCAGGTCACTCTTACCGGCGTCGATCAACTCTCCTACGATGAGTTCATCCGCTCGGTGCCCAACCCCACGGTGCTCAACATCTTCTCCTTCGCCTCCGAGGAGGGCAACGCCATCCTGGAGATCAACCCGGGCATCGCCTACACGGTGATCGACCGGATGCTGGGCGGGAAGGGCGCCCCGCCCGACCGCCCCCGCGAGCTCACGGAGATCGAGCGCGCGCTGATGACGCGGATCGCGGGTCTGGCTCTGCGAGACCTGGGCGAGGCCTGGAGCAGCCTCGTGGATGTGACGCCAACGCTGCACAGCATCTCCACCAGCATGCTTTTCAGTCAGATTGCTCTCCCGGGTGACATGGTCATGCTGGTGACGTTTGAGGTGGAGCTATGCGGCGTGACGAGCATGATGAGTGTCTGCGTGCCGGTCATCGCTCTCGAGCCGATCATGTCGCGCCTGAGCGCCGAGCAGTGGTTCTCGGCCGCTCATAAGGGGACTACCGAAGACACCACGCGGGCAATTGGCGCGCAGCTCGATGGCGCCCGGCTCACCTGCCGGGTGATCCTGGGGACGGCGGTTGTCCTGATGGGGGACCTCACGACGCTGGAGGTGGGCGACGTGATCCGCCTCGATACGCGCCCCGGTCAGGAGCTGCCCCTCTATATCGAGGATGCCGAGAAGTTCTACGGCGCTCCCGGTGTGGCCGGCAACCGGTACGCCCTTCAGATCACGCGAGGCGTTCAGGACGATCAGAGCGATCTGGATCTGATGGGTTATGAGGAGCCTCTCGTGTAATCGGCGACCTGGGCCGATGGCCCCTTGCGTGTGACAGAGTACCCGTTCGCGTCCGGCGAACTGCCTGTGAGTGCCGGCACCAGCCGGTCTCGCTCAACCGCCTCTCTCTCCCCGCGCGCACGGAGAGGGAGGCGGTGGCTTTCTGCGGCACGCCGCGCGTCCACCGAGCGTTCCCGGGAGGGGGAAGCCCGCCCCTCGTTCCCCCGACGTGCGGCCATTCACCCCATCCGCGCGGCTCGCTGAGGAAAGATTCCACACCCTCGTAGCGCGCTCCCCACCTCTCATGCCCGGCAGCGGGCGCATCCACGGCCAGGAACACGGGTATCTCCTGGCCTCTCCTCCCGCTACCGCCGCTTGATGGGCTGGCTGCGAGCGCGTCGCGTCCGTCTCCGAGCGAGGCGCGGCCACTGGGAGGGCAACGTGGCAAGATGCTTGCTTCATCTCTCTATAGCCCGGGCGCGTGCCGCCCGGGCGGGGGAGAGAGGAGAGGCAAGCATTGAAGAGCGACGAGAGTGGGCCCTTGCTTCGAGATAGGAGCGGGAAGGCGCCCGAGGATGGGCGGCGATGTAGCGGCCTGCCGGCGAGCATTCCCGCCGCGTGGATGCAGATGCGCGATCTTCTTGCCGCGAACCCTGCGCTCCGCAAACGGGTAGTGGTGGGAGCGGCGGCGATGGGGCTCCTGGTGCTCGTGTGCATCGGTGGTGCCTTCCCACCATCGGGCGGGCGTGGTCCGCAGCCAGCCCCACCAGCGGCCAGCGCTCAGGCGATGCATGCAGGTTCAGGCGTGGCGCAGCAGCGTCTGCCGGCTTCGTCGCCGGCCGGCCGGTCTGAGGAGGAGATCCCTCTCGATCTCACCGAGGCTTCGACCACCCCCGAGAAGGGGGGCGCCCTGCGGCTGTTCGGGTGGCTCTTTGGCGTGGCCCTGAAGCTGGGCGTGGTGCTCGCGCTCGCTTACGTCTGTCTCTCTCTTCTCAGACGGTTCGTGCCGGGGGGCACGGCGAATGCCCCGAGTGCCGATGTGGGAATCCGGCGCACCATCGTGCTCGGGGCCGGCCGCACGATCCACCTCCTGGAGGTGGAAGGTCACCACCTTCTGATCGGCTCCACGCCGCAGCAGATTTCCCTCCTGGCCGACCTCACCGGGTCGGTGCCGCCCGAGGAGGAGGTGGAGGGCGTGCTGGACGCGAGAGGTGGGGATGCGGAGAGCTTCGGGGCGCAGCTAGGCGCGCTCCTGGAGAAGCCGGAGGAGAGCGAGTCCGCGGTGGAGAGAACACCGGTGGCGACGGCAGAGAGAACACCGGCAGCCGCGGCGGACGCGACCCCGGAATCGCGGGTGGCAGGACCGGAGACGTACACGGATGAGGAGCTTCGCGAGGAGGTGCGGCGGCGCCTCTTCACGCTCAACCGAAGCGCCGCGGGGCTGCAGCGGCTCGGCGAGCGCGCGAGAGAAGGAGAGCAGGAGCGATGGCCCGGGCGCTGAGCAGAACTCTGGCGCTCCTTGGCGTGGGCATGCTCCTACCCGGGATCGCCTTCGCCCAGGAGATACCGCGCGTGAACGTGAGCATTGGTGGCGCCCGGGGCCCACACGATGTGGCTGCCACGCTCCAGATCATCCTGCTGCTCACGGTCCTCTCCCTTGCGCCCGCGATTCTGCTGACGCTCACTTCCTTCGTGCGCGTCGTGATCGTGCTGGCTTTCACGCGCAGTGCGCTTGGCATCCAGCAGGTTCCGCCGAATCAGGTGATCATCGGATTGGCGCTCTTTCTCACCTTCTTCTTGATGCAGCCGGTATGGAAGGAGATCAACAGCCAGGCGCTTCAGCCCTACCTGGCGCATCAGATCACGCTCGATGAGGCGGTGAAGCGTGGCGAAGGCCCGGTGCGCGCTTTCCTCTTCGCGCAGACCCGGCCCAAGGATCTGGGGCTGTTCCTGCGCCTGGGGGGCGTGGAGCAGCCGCGAACGCGAGCCGATGTGCCAACGTACGTGCTGGCGCCCGCATTCCTGATCAGCGAGCTGAAGACGGCGTTTCAGATGGGCTTCATGATCTACGTTCCTTTCCTGGTGATCGATATTGTGGTCGCCGTGATCCTTCTGTCGATGGGCATGATGATGCTCCCGCCGGTGATGATCTCGTTGCCCTTCAAAGTGTTGCTCTTTGTGATGGTGGATGGGTGGAACCTGGTCATCCAGTCGTTGATGCTCAGCTTTCGGTAAGGAGCGTTCGGACGATGTCGCAGGAAGCGGTTCTCGAACTGGCGCGAGGCGCCCTGACTCTGGCGGTGCAGTTGATGCTGCCGGCAGTGGGTCTCTCGATGATGGTCGGGCTCGCCATCAGCGTCGTGCAGGCGGCGACGCAGATCCAGGAGAGCACGCTGCAAGTGGTGCCGCGCATCATCGCGGTGTTCGTGGCCCTGGCGCTGTTTGGATCGTGGATGCTGCGCACGGCAATCGATTTCACCATTCGCGTGTTCACGCAGATGCCGGGATTGGCGAAGTAGCATGGCGGTCATCGATTACATCGCGGCGCACATCGTGGTCTGGCTCCTGGTGCTGGTGCGTGTCTCCGGTCTCTTCGTCACCGCGCCCATCTTCGGGAACTACCAGGTGCCGGCGCAGGTTCGCATCCTGATGGCGTTGGCGCTCGCCGTGGTGTTGGCTCCGCTGGCGGTGCCGCAGACGGCGCCCTTCCCATCGGCGGTGCTCCCCTTCGCGGCGGCTATCTTGAGGGAGGCGCTCCTTGGGTTGGCGATTGGCTTCATCCCGATGCTGCTCTTCCTCGCAATGCAGTATGCCGCGCAGCTCATCGACCTGCAGGTGGGCCTGGGCATGGGCGGGTGGGTCGATCCCACTTTCCGCTCCACCATCTCGCCCTTGAGCTACCTGCAGTACCTCCTGGCCATGGTGCTTTTCCTGGTGCTCGATGGCCATCACCTCATCATTGAGGGGCTGGCGAACAGCTTCCGGATGATTCCGCTCGGGACCTTCTCATACACCAGCGCGATCACATCCGGGTTTACGGAGCTCTTCATCAGGATGGGGCTGATTGGCATGCAGGTGGCCGCCCCAGTGCTCTCGATCATGCTCATCGCCGACATGGGGCTCGGGATTCTGGGCCGGGCGGCGCCCCAGCTCAACCTGCTGATTCAATCCCTATCGGTCAAGGCGGTGGTTGCCCTGCTGGCATTGGCGGCGGCGCTTCCGCTGTTTGCCTATCTCATGGCGCACCTCTTTGCTGAAGCGCGCGAGGAGCTGGCGCTCTTCCTGCGCGTCTCTGCGCCAACCCTGGGGGTGGGCTATGGCCGGTGAACGAACTGAGGCTGCAACACCCAAACACCGCCAGGAAGCGCGCAAGCGCGGCCAGGTGGCGCGTAGTCAGGACCTGACGGCCGGGATCGCCCTCACGGCCGGCTTCGCGGTGTTGGTCGCTTCACAGGGCTTCGTGCGGGAGACGCTGGAAAGCGCGTTCCGTCTGGCCTACGCCGATCTTCACCGCCCCGACAAGGTCTTCAACTCCATCTTCATCTGGCTGGCGCCCATCGCGCGTCAGGGCGCGGTCGCCCTCGCGCCGATCTGCGCGGCAACCGCTCTCGCGGCGCTGTCGACGCAGCTGGCCCAGGTCGGCTTCCTCGTCAGCTCGCAGGCCGTGCGGTTTGATGTCAACCGCATCAATCCTCTGGAGGGGTTGAAGCGACTGGTAACGATGCGCACCGCCGTCGAGCTCCTCAAGGGGATAGCCAAGTGCGTCATCCTGGGGGGGATTATCGTCCACTGGGCGTGCCGGGAGCGCCTGGCCTTCATGGAGCTGGCCGGCCTGCCGGTCGGCGTGGGCGTCGCTGCCTTCGGGGGTCTGTGCCGCGGCCTGATGACGCGCGTCTGCGTGGCTCTTCTGGCGATTGGCGCGCTCGACTGCCTCTATCAGCGGTTCGAGTATAGCCGCAGCCTGCGGATGACCAAGCAGCAGGTGAAGGAGGAATACCGCGAGCAGGAGGGAGATCCTCAGCTCAAGGCGCGCGTGCGGCAGATACAGCGCGAGATGGCGCGGCGGCGGATGGTGCAGGATGTCGCAACTGCCGACGTCGTGATTACCAACCCCACGCATCTTGCCGTTGCTCTGCGCTATGATCCGGAAAAGCACGCCGCGCCCGTTGTCGTGGCCAAGGGACGGCTGCTCCTGGCGGAGAAGATCCGCACCATTGCCCGGAGGCACCACGTGCCGATAGTGCGCAATCCGCCCCTGGCGCGGGCCCTCTACCGCATGGTCAAAGTGGGCCATGCCATTCCAGAGACGTTGTTCCGCGCGGTGGCCGAGGTGCTGGCGTTTATCTATCGCACCTACGGAAGGAAGTCCTAGATGGCGATAGCGGTGGAGAAACAGGGAGCCGCGGGGGTGAGGCAGGCGGCCTATGGTGGTCTGCTGCGCCATAGCGACATGGCGGTGGCGGTGATGTCCGTGGTGGTCGTGGCGATGATGATCATCCCGCTGCCACCGATGGTGCTCGACCTCCTGCTAACCATCAATATCGCCGGCTCGCTGATGATTCTCCTGGTGTGCCTCTACTCGATGGAGCCACTGGAGTTCGCATCCTTCCCGACCCTGGTCCTGCTGGCAACGCTCTTCCGGCTGGCGCTGAACATCTCATCCACGCGCTTGATCCTCCTCCACGGCTATGCCGGCGAAGTGATCGCCTCGTTCGGGGAGTTTGTCGTCGGCGGAAACTACATCGTCGGCCTGGTCATCTTCCTGCTCCTCGTGGTGATTCAGTTCGTGGTGATCACCCAGGGCGCCGGGCGCGTGGCAGAGGTGGCCGCGCGCTTCACGCTGGATGCCATGCCCGGCAAACAGATGGCCATCGATGCCGATCTAAACGCCGGCCTCATCTCGGAAGAGGGGGCGCGGACGCGCCGTGCCAAGATCCAGCAAGAAGCCGATTTCTATGGCGCCATGGATGGCGCGAGCAAGTTCGTGCGTGGCGATGCAATCGCGGCAATCGTCATGATCCTGGTCAACACCCTGGGCGGATTTGCTGTCGGGATGTTCCAGATGAAGATGGACTTGCTCCAGGCGCTGCGCACCTTCACCCTCCTCACGGTGGGCGACGGGCTGGTCTGCCAGATTCCGGCCCTCCTGCTATCGACCGCGACCGGTGTGATCGTCACGCGGGCTGCTTCCGAGTCTCGCTTGGGCCACCAGGTGGTCAGCCAGACGCTCTCGCAGCCGCGAGCGGTGATGATCGCGTCGGGGATGATGCTGGCACTGGCGGTGGTACCGGGGCTGCCGAAGCTCCCCTTCCTCGTGATTGCTGCCGCTCTTTTCATCATCGCAAGGGCATTGGGCACCGAGACGCGCGAGGCGCCGGCGGAGAGCCCCGGAGAGATGGTCGGAGCGCCCGCGCCCGCGGAGACCGCCACGAGCGAGGCGCCCGACGACATCGAGCGTGTGCTGCATGTGGACCCGGTGGAGGTGGAGATTGGCTACGGATTGATCCGCCTGGCCGACCCGCAACAAGGAGGCCACTTGCTCAGCCGGGTGGGCCTGATGCGCCGCCAGCTCGCGCAGGAGCTGGGCCTGATCGTGCCGCCCGTGCGCGTGCGCGACAACGCGCAGCTCAGGCACAACTCCTACAGCATCAAGCTACGCGGCATCGAGATTGGCCGCTCGGAGCTCTATCCCAGGCATCACCTTGCGATGGATCCCGGCGGAGTGGCGAGCCCGGTCCAGGGGATTCAGGCGAAGGAGCCTGCGTTTGGCCTGCCGGCGCTCTGGGTGGATGAGCCTACGCGCCAGGCTGCCGAGCTGGCTGGCTACACGGTCGTGGACCCGCTCACCGTCCTGATCACGCACCTGACCGAGATGATCCGGCGACACGCCGATGAACTCCTCAGTCGGCAGACCGTGCAGGAGCTCCTCGATGGCGTGCGCGAGCGAGAGCCGGCCGCCGTTCAGGGCCTGGTGCCCGACCTCCTCTCGCTGGCGGATGTGCAGCGGGTATTGCAGCGTCTGCTTCATGAGCGTGTGAGCATTCGCGACCTGGTTCCCATCCTGGAAGCGTTGGGCGATGCTGCCCGGTTTACTAAGAGCATTGATCTGCTCACCGAGGAAGCGCGCCGGGCGCTGGCCCGGTGGCTCTGCCAGACTTACCAGGCCGCCGATGGCAAGATCCACGTGGTGATGCTGGACCCGCGAACGGAGCAGTTCCTCACCGATCGCATCCGCTCGTCGGATCAGGGCAGCCACCTGTTGCTCGATTCGTCCGAGACAGACAAGCTGCTCCAGCAGCTTCAGGCGGAGGTTGAGAAGCTGGGGACGCTCGGGCATCCTCCCGTTGTGCTGTGCTCGCCGCGCATCCGGCCGCATCTCTTCGTGCTGGCTGAGCGCTTCATCCCGAACCTTGTGGTACTCTCGTATGCAGAGCTTGTTCCCGAGGCTCAGGTGCAGTCTCGGGGCGTGGTGAGGATCGATCAATGAAGATCGTTCGCTATAAGGCTCGTACAAAGCAGGAAGCCTGGCAGCAGATCCGGGCGGAGCTGGGGCCCGATGCCGTCATCATCAGCACGCGCCTGGTGTCGCCCTGGCTTCGTTGGTTTGGCAGGGAGCATGTAGAGGTCGTGGCCGCGGCCGGCGCT
>DUUU01000013.1 GCA_012841485.1 Armatimonadota bacterium | reverse complement strand
GCCGAATGCTCGCCGGAAGAGGCGGAGCACGTGTCGCACTATGAGCGGTATGCGCGCGTGTACGTGATCAACGCGGCGCGCTGCCTCTACTGTGGCTATTGCGTCGAGGCGTGCCCGACGGACGCGCTGGCGATGACACCGCAGTTTGAGCTGGGGGAGTACCGGCAGGATGACTGCATCTACGATAAAGAGGACCTGATCGCCAACTACCGGCGCTGGATGGACCAGGCCGGGTACGGGATCGAGTGGTGCCACCCGGAGAAGCAGGCGGAGTGGACGGGGCATGCGGAGCCCCTCACGCCGCCCTCGCATCCGGCCGCGGTGGTGGCAGAGCACCGGGAGAAACGCTGATGGCAGAGTGGGTACTCTTCGGAATTGTCAGCGCCATCGCCATCAGCTCGGCGGTGATGATGGTGCTCAGCCGCAATCCGATCCATAGCGCGCTTTGGCTGGTGCTCACCTTCATCTGCGTCGCCGTCTTCTTCCTGATGGTGGGCGCGCAGTTCCTCTTCGCCGTGCAGATCATCGTGTACACCGGCGCGATCATGGTCCTCTTCGTCTTCGTGGTGATGCTGCTCAACCCGGAGCGAGAGGCCGAACCGCTGGTGCCGCGCGCTCACCGCGTGGCGTCACTCCTTTTGAGCATCGCCTTCCTGACGGTGCTTGCCCGGGGAGTAGCCAAGAGGGCCGGCCTGGGCCCGATCCCAACCCTGCCGGGCGGGACCACCCTCCGCGACCTGGGCCGCTCGCTCTATACGGAGTGGCTCTTTCCATTCGAGCTGGCCTCGGTCCTCCTCCTGGTGGCGATGATCGGGGCGATTGTCCTGTCTAAACGCCGGCTGTAGGAGGCGTTCAGAGAGAAGGTGTGCTCCATGGTGCCAACCGTGGCCTATGTGATGGTGGGGGCGATCCTCTTCAGTATCGGAGTGATCGGGGTGCTGGTGCGGCGGAACGCGCTCGTCGTCTTCATGTCGATTGAGCTGATGCTGAATGCCGTCAACCTCACCCTGGCCAGCTTCGCGCGCCAGCACGGACACGCGACGGGGCAGGTGTTCGTCCTCTTCGTGCTGGTGGTGGCTGCCGCCGAAGTGGCGGTGGGACTGGCGATCATCATCGCCCTCTTCCGCCATCGCGACAGCCTTGACCTGGATCGAGGGAACTTGCTGAAGGGGTGAGGAGCCGTCCGTAAGCCTCTTGCCGGGGGAAGAGGCAGCGGCAAGTAGCAGGGACCGCTGCCCTCGCGTGCCTGGCGATGACAGTGGCTACGTCTCGCGTGGGAGCAATAAGGATGCGCTTTGCTATAGAGAACGCCTGGCTGATACCGTTCATCCCGCTTGCGGGAGCGATCCTGAACGGCTTGCTCGGCAAGCGGTCGGGGAAGCTGTTCGTCAGCATCGTGGGCGTGGGAACGGTGGGGATCGCGTTCGCGCACTCGGTATGGGCTTTCCTCGCGCTGCGCGGGGTGCCGGAGCGGAGTTTCTCGCGCGATTTGTGGTCCTGGATCCCGATGGGGAGTCCATCGCGCGCGAGCCTCGGCGGGGGCTTTGAGGCACCCGTGGGCTTCTTGCTCGACCCGCTGGCCGCGCTGATGATCCTGGTGGTCACGGGGGTCGGCCTCCTGATCCATATCTACTCGATTGGCTACATGGGGCACGACGAGGGCTACTCGCGCTATTTCGCCTATCTGAACCTCTTCACCGCGTCAATGCTGACGCTGGTCCTGGCGAACAACCTGCTCCTGATGTTCGTGGGCTGGGAGGGCGTCGGGCTCTGCTCCTACCTGCTGATCGGCTTCTGGTACGAGAAGGAGAGCGCTGCCGCGGCCGGCAAGAAGGCATTCCTCATCAACCGCGTTGGCGACGCGGCGTTTCTCCTGGGGCTGCTCCTGCTCTTTTCCGTTTTCGGCACGCTGCGCTTCACCGAGATCAGCGGGAGCGCCGCCGCGTTGCACGCGCAGGGAGTCCTGACCACCGGCGTGGCCACAGCCATCGCGCTCCTGCTCTTCGTGGGTGCCACGGGGAAATCAGCCCAGCTCCCGCTTTGGGTTTGGCTGCCGGATGCAATGGAAGGCCCCACCCCGGTGAGCGCACTGATTCATGCGGCCACGATGGTCACTGCCGGCGTCTACCTGATAGCGCGCCTCGCCGCGCTCTATGCCCTGGCGCCCGTGGCGGGCGGCGTGGTGGCCCTGGTGGGCGCGCTCACGGCGCTCTTCGCGGCGACCATCGCGCTGACGCAGTTCGATCTTAAGCGCGTGCTTGCCTATTCAACCATCAGCCAGCTCGGCCTGATGTTCCTCGCTGTGGGCGTTGGCGCCTACACGGCGGGCATCTTCCATCTGACGACGCATGCCCTCTTCAAGGGCCTCCTCTTCCTTGCCGCCGGGAGCGTGATGCACGCGATGGGAAACCGCATTGACCTCCGCGAGATGGGGGGACTGCGCCGTCACCTGCGCGCGACGCATTGGACCTTCCTCATCGGCACGCTGGCGATCAGCGGCTTCCCCTTCCTGGCCGGCTGGTGGAGCAAGGACGAGATCCTGGCGGAGGCGCTCCAACTCGGCACGCGCGTGTGGTGGGCGCCCGGATGGCTGCTGTGGGCTCTCGGCAGTCTGGCCTCGCTGCTCACCGCGTTCTACATGGTGCGTGCCTACGCGCTGGCCTTCCATAGCGATGCCCGGATCGACCCGGAAGTGGAGGCGCACCTCCACGAGTCGCCACCGAGCATGACCCTCCCGCTGTGGGTGCTGGCGGGGCTTTCGATTGCGGCCGGCGCGGCCCTTGCCCTGCCGGAGCTGTGGGGGCAAGCGGCGCCCATCGAGGCGTTTCTGGCGCCGGTCTGGGCGTACGCGCTCGGTAGCCACGCGGCGGAAGCCAGTCACGCGGCTGGCCCGGCATGGGGGCCGATGGGGATCGCCACGGTGTTGGCGTTTGCCGGCATGGGGGGGGCCTGGTCGGCCTACCGGCAGCGACTGCCATCGCCCGAGCCGCTGGAGCGTGCGCGGCCCCTGTGGAACCTCTTCGACCAGAAGTGGTACCTGGAACAGGGCTACCATGCGCTCTTCGTGCGCGGGGGAACCTGGCTTGCTGGCGTGCTGGCCGGACCCGTGGACCAGAAGGGCGTGGATCGCGCACTCGTTGGCATCGGCAGCCTCGTGGCGCTGACGGGAGAGGGCTTGCGCCGGCTCCAGACGGGCTACGTGCGCTCCTATGCCCTCTCGGTCGTCTTGGGGGTGGTGTTGCTGACGGCCTACTTCATGGGCCGATGAGAGGGTTTCGGAACCACGAATGAACACCGGGAGAGCCCGGCAGGGGGAGACGAGTTCATCGGCGGTTCGCGAGTCTGGCCGCTCGGGGGTGAGGGGATGCCTTTGTTGACGATGCTGTTGGTGGTGCCGGTGCTGGGAGCGCTGCTCCTGGGGGTGTTGGTGCCGCGGCAGAGCGGCCTGGCGTTGAAGGTGGGCGCTACGGGCGTGGCTCTGATCAACCTGCTCCTGGTCGTTGTGCTGTGGGCACGCTTCGATCCGGCGCAGCCGGGGCTGCAGTTCGAGGAGAACGTGCCCTGGATCCGGGCCCTGAGCTTCCAGGTGAACTATCACCTGGGCGTGGATGGAATCAGCCTGCTCCTGGTCGCGCTCACCGCGTTCCTGATGGTGCTCGCTTTCCTCGGGAGCTGGAGCATCACGGATCGCGTGAAGGAGTATGTGATCACCCTCCTGATCCTGGAGTCGGCGATGCTGGGCGTCTTCCTCGCCGCCGATCTCCTCCTCTTCTATGTCTTTTGGGAGGTGACGCTGATTCCGATGTTCCTCCTCATCGGAGTCTGGGGCGGCGCCCGCCGGATCTACGCTTCGATCAAGTTCGTGCTCTTCACCGCCGCCGGCAGCCTGGTGATGCTGGTCGCGATGGTCTCGCTGGCATGGACCTACACCGCGACGACCGGGCAGACCACCTTCGACCTGGAGCCGGTGCTCCGGATGCGGCTTCCCGTGGCGACGCAGATGTGGCTCTTCGCGGCGTTCGCACTGGCATTCGCGATCAAGGTGCCGGTCTTCCCGCTGCACACCTGGTTGCCGGACGCGCACGTCGAGGCGCCGACGGCGGGCAGCGTGATCCTGGCAGGCGTCCTCCTGAAGATGGGCACCTACGGCTTCTTGCGCTTCTGCCTCACGCTTTTCCCGGAGGCATCCTATCAATTCGCGCCGATCCTCGCGGCGCTCGCCCTCGTCGGGATCGTCTATGGAGCGCTGGTGGCGCTGGCGCAGCAGGATATCAAGAAGCTGGTCGCCTACTCGAGTATCAGCCACCTCGGCTTCGTGATGCTGGGCCTCTTCGCGCTGAACGCCCCGGGGTTGCAGGGAAGCCTGCTGCAGATGATCAACCACGGGATCAGCACCGGCGCGCTCTTCCTTCTCGTCGGGATGATCTATGAGCGCCGGCATACGCGCCTGATCAGCGACTATGGCGGCCTGTGGAAGCAGATGCCTCTGTTCAGCGCGCTCTTCCTTGTCGTCGCGCTCTCGTCCATCGCGCTCCCCTTCACCAACGGCTTTGTTGGCGAGTTCCTGGTCCTGCTCGGCGCCTTCAACGCCCGGGTGGCCTGGGCCGTGATTGCCGTATCCGGGATGATCCTCTCGGCCGCCTACATGCTCTGGATGTACCAGCGCGTCTTCTTTGGTCCGCTGGAGAACCCGGAGAACCGGAACCTAGCCGATCTCGGCCGGAGGGAAGTGGCGATTCTGGTGCCGATAGTCATATTGATCTTCTCTATCGGCGTGGCGCCGCGCTTCTTCCTGAGGCCGGCAGAGCCCGCGCTGCAGATGGTGCT
>DUUU01000140.1 GCA_012841485.1 Armatimonadota bacterium | reverse complement strand
CTGGCATCGCTACCGGGCTCTCCTGGATCTTCTACTTCGCCGCTCTCAAATATGGGCCGGTCTCACGCGTCGCCCCGATTGACAAGCTCAGCTTCGTCCTGGCGATGGCCCTGGGGGTGTTCGTCCTCGGTGAATCGGTCAAGCCGGTGACGCTTGCAGGCGCGCTGCTCATCGTTGCCGGAGTGCTCCTCACCCTGCGATAGCCAGCCGCGCCGGCCCGGCGATCCGCCACGCCGACTCGAGAGAATCGGAATGGGAACCGTGCCCCGGCATCATGGTCCTTACCCAAAAGAATGTTGTATAGTGTGACACAGGGAATCTGTAGACATGAATGCGGAAGGGATCTGGTGAAGAGCTATCAATGGGCGGTGCTGGGCGCGTTGGCGATTCTGATGGCGAGCGTGCCAGCCGCTGCTACCGAGAAGATGATTGTAGTGGACTCGGAGACGGCCCTTGTCTATCCACTCGAGGATGGGCGTCTGGTACGCGAACCGATCATTTCGAATAACCGCAAGGAGTTTGTCTGGAAGGATATCGGCACCTTCCGGATCACTGAGAAGATTATTGATAAACGCTCAAATCTTTATAACACCGATGGCGATCCGATCCGTCCGGGCGAGAAGGGAGCGCAGATGCGCTACTGGATGCGGATGGGATGGACCGCGCAGGGGTTCCATCAATCGGCGCTCTTCTCGCCCGAGCTGCCGCGGCGGCGGTCCCACGGGTGTTACCGCCTCTCCAAGAGCAGCGCGGAGTGGCTTTTCAACTGGACCCCGGTAGGCACGCCGGTCCATGTGGTGCGCCGTCTGAAGGATTCGCGCTTCGCCGGGCTGGCCAAGCAGCAGCCGATCACGATGGCGCAGCGCGGCAGTGGTGCCAACGCCACGCCGCGGACTCCCGCCAAGCCCGCGCAGGCGGCAGCCGCAGCGAAAACGTCGGGGCGTGCCGTAACGAAGGCGGCCGTGACGGTCAAACCGGCACCACGCCCGGTTGCGACGACCGCGCGCGTGACGATCAAGCGCGTCGATTCTCGCAGCTCCTGATACAGCGCTCCGGCGCCACGGGGTTGCGAAAAGTGCCTCACTGATCTGAAAACAGCCATGCCTAAGGGAGGGGGATGGCTGTTTTCCTCTGTACCATTTACTCCCCATCGCTTGCAGGAATCCATAGGCGCGCGTGGAACGGCACTGTCAAGCCGGCGAGAGACCGAGCTATTAGGCCCTTCTCAGAAAGAGTACAGCTTCCGCCATGCAGGCCTGGTCGGCCGGCATCACATCCCATTGGGTCGAAAGGAGAACGGCGATGTCTGAAACGACTCGTGCGGGGAAATGTTGCGCGAAGCGAGGCTTTACGCTAATCGAACTGCTGGTTGTAATCGCCATTATCGCCATCCTGGCGGCGATCTTGTTCCCGGTCTTCGCGCGCGCCCGGGAGAACGCGCGCAAGTCGTCGTGCCAGTCCAACGTGAAGCAGATCGCCATGGCGATGCTCCAGTACGTCCAGGATTATGACGAGAGATTCCCGTGCTACGCGAGCGGGTCGGCTACGGTCGATCCGTGGGTGTTCTGGCCGCACCAGCTCCAGGCCTACATCAAGAACTGGATGGTGTACCGCTGCCCTAGCAGCCGATACCACGAGAAAGACTTCCCCTACCACGGCATGACCTATCCGATCCGGCCCAACTACTGCTTCGCGAACCAGCTCTGGCAACAGAGCTCAGTTACGCTGGCCCAGATCGAACGCCCGGCCGAGAAGTATCTGTGCTTTGACAGCAACCATCCGGCCCTCGGTGACACACGCGCGGTGATGACGGCGGCGCAGTGCAGCCAGTGGACCTGCGGGGCGAACGTCTCGGAGACGCACCAGTGGCTCCTCCCGCACATGGATGGGTCCACTATCGGGTTCATCGACGGCCACGTGAAGTGGGAGGCTGGCGACGCCCTCTACAAGAACATCGACTGGAAGCTGAACCCCACGGCGCAATAGGGGAGGGGCCAAACCGCCCGGCGACCCTGGTTCGCGTGCCCGCTCACGCGGCGGCGGGCACGCGCGCGGGCATCGGAGAGGCTACACCTCTTTGACGACGACGAGCTTCCCCATCTCCTGCAGCTTCTTCGCGAGAAGGGGGAGGATCTTGTGCCGGCTCAGGATGCCTTGCTGCCGGAATGAGATATCCGTCGTGGCCGGGTTCTCTGCACCGCCGATCCAGATGTTGATCCGGTCGGCGGCATGGACGAGCGCGTGCAGCTCCGTGACGCCGCTGACCTCCTCGAAGGCAGAGGGATCCTCGTCGAGGACGTTATAGAGCTGGTTGAGGGTCACAGCGCCTTCGGTCACCAGTCCGATGCCATCGATCTGGTAGCGCGGCGGGGCGAGGAGGCTCTGCGGGTTCTCCTCCATGCGTACCTCTTTGCCCAGGCAACGCGCGACCACCTTCGCGGTCGTGCCGCCGCACACGATCTTCACGCCCTCCATCATGAGGAATTGATTCACCACGGTGAGGTCCTCGGAAGCGTTCTTGGGCGGTCCGGTGAGGATGTTGATCGTGCTCCCGAGGCGGCAGAAGGCCAGCAAGGCGGTGCAATCATCGCCCGCCGTCCCTCGGGAGATCTTGCGCGCCTGGCTTACGAGCCGACGGGGGAGTTCGCGGAGCGGGGTGCCATCACGCAGCAGCTCGCCCAGATGCCTGGCAGCGCCCTCGCAGCCCCAGCCCCTGGGGTAGCCGGCGCCGAGCCCGGCCTGCGTGACGCCATCACTGATCAGAAGCAGGCCCTCGCCGGGCGCCAGATGGAGGTTGGCCTCGCTGATGACCGCGCCCTCGACAGAGATGCTCCGCGGCTGCAGCAGTTCGGCGTAGCGGCGCGTGACGAAGATCGGCGGGGGCATCTCATAGGTGAGGACCGTAGCCATGCCATCGCTGAGGATGCGCGCCACGGCGAACGCCGCCCAGGGTTGGTCGGTTCCATGCACCGACGCCATTGTCCGGGCGACGCCCGCGAACGCGCCGCGCAATGAATGCCCCAGCCGGAGAAGCCCCAACAACCGTGTGGCACACATGTTGGCGGCCAGGTTGGCCTTGATCCCAGAGCCAAGGCCGTCGCATAGCACCAGGACCGTGGTGGAGGGCGTGCGCTCGTATTGCACGAGATCGCCGCAGGGGGCCGCAGGCCGCTTGGAGATCTGGTGCGCCTCTACTTCGACGTGTAGGTGTCCGCGATCCAATCGGTGTTCCCTTTTCCGCCATCATCGGCCTCGCGAGAGCCGCCGGCCAGGAGCATCAGGCGCTCGAGCAGCGTCTCGCTCTGCGCGGTGCTCTCGCCAAGGAAGCCGGCAATTGTCTGCGCCATCTCCACCTGGTGCTGGAGCAGCTGTTGCGCCTGCGCCACCGTCTGCGTCCGCAGGCGATCCAGCTTCTCACGGTCGGCCTGCGTGCGCGTGATGTTGACGAAGATGCCGACGTACTGCCGCTCCTCGCGCAACGCGTACTGGATTTGGTGACAGACCAGGTTGTGCCGGGCATGCTTCACCGTGGTCTCGATCAGATCCGTCTTTCCGGTGGCGAGCTGCTCGAACGGCTCGGCATCCATCAGGTAGGAGATCGGCCGGCCACACACCGCCTCGGAGCACATGAAGTAGCGTCGGAACGCCGGGTTCATGCTCAAGATCCGCAAGTGCTCATCCAGGATCACAATACCGTTGGGGCTCGTCTCGATGATGCGGTCGGTGCGCTGCTCGGCCAGGCGCCGCATGTAGGGGATGCACATTCCCGGCTCTGCCAGGCCACGGACGACCGCAATCGCCTTATCGCGGCAAGTCGCGTAACCGCAGGCGCCGCAGTTGAGCTGGTTTTCCGGGCTCGCCTTGCCTGTCTGCTCCAGGATGGCACGGATCTGTTCCTCCGATACCCCTTCCGCGTCCAGGACGGGCTGGGCCGTGAACCGAGTGTCGAGACCATGGGTATCGGTATACGGCTGGGGGGTCCGCCCGCGTGCGGACGCCGCATAGCTCAGAATCACCTGGCGAGAGGTGTAAGCATTGGCCCGCTTGGGCATCACCGGACCGTTGATGCATCCCTGGTGACAGAAGAGCGGCTCGATGATCATCGGCGGCCCGCCGGGCTTGAGCACCTCCAGTGACTCGCGAAGCTCGTCGAAGCCGCTCGCGGAGATGATCCGCGGCGCGAGGACATCGGTCTCCATCCGCGCGGTGCGCAGGATTCCACCGACGAGCGGGAAGTAGCGCGAGTCGCCTTCCGGCTCCTCATCGAAGTGGCTCTCTTCGCACTGCGCGAGCTGAACGCCCTCTCGCTCGAACCACTCTTCCAGCTCCGTGAAGGTGAGGACGCAATCCACCACGCCGGCGTTTTCCGGGCGTTCTGCCTCCGCCTTTTTGGCCACGCACGGCCCGATAAAGACGACGCGTGATCGATTGCCGAGGCGCTCCTTGATGCGCCGCGCGTGCGCGAGCATCGGCGAAACCACCGGGATCATCAGGGGCAAGAGATCCGGGCGGTAGCGCTCGATGTAGTTCACCACGACAGGACACGCGGTGGTGATGTGCGACGAGTTAGGCCGCGCCTCCACGATATCGCGGGTTCGCACAGCCGTATAGTAGGCGCCGATGGCGGTCTCGCCCACGTAGGCAAAGCCGAGCCGGCGCAGCGCCGAGGGGAGGCACTTTCGCTCCCACTCGGTGAAGGCAGATGCGAACGAAGGCGCGATGCTCACGCCCACCGGAACCCCCGAGGCGATGAGACGCGCTGCCTGATCCACATCGTTTCGGAATGCCTTGGCGCCCTGTGGGCACTCCCGGATGCACGTGCCGCAGGAGATGCACCGTTCTGCCACCACGTAGGCCTGGCCATCCTCCATCCCAATGGCCTTGACGGGGCAGACGCGCAGACACCGGTAGCAATCCCGGCAATGTGCTTTGTTCGTGTAAACGACCTGTCCCCCCTGGCTGCTCATGATTCTCCTTATCGCGTCACCGGCGGGCATCTCATACGCGCCTGCCCGGCGGTTTGTCCCGCCGGGCAGAGGCCTCTCCCACACACCCTCCCACAGGTATGTCAATCCCAGCCTAGGCGGCTGGCCGGGCACCCCGCAGTGTCTCGAAAGGGCGCAGCACCCGGTCGAGATTACCGAGCGCAGCGGCGATGGTCATCCCGTAGTTGGTGACCGGCACGCCCTGCTCGCGGCAGTGCAGGATGCGCGAGAGCATCCCCCGGCGGTTTAGCACGCACCCGCCGCAATGGATCACCACGTCGTAGTCTGCCAGACCCTCTGGAAACTCCTTGCCGCTCGCCACGTCGATGGTCAGGCCGGCCCCGACGCGGTCGCGCAGCAGCCGGGGGATCTTCACCCGGCCGATATCCTCGCCGAAGGGGTGGTGCGTGCACGCCTCGGCGATGAGCACCTTGCTCTCCGGCGTCAGTTCCATCAACGCGCGCGCGCCCTGCGCCAGGGCGTCCAGGTCTCCCTTGAAGCGCGCGAAGAGGATCGAGAAACTGGTCAGCGGGATCTCCGGCGGCGTCACCGGCATCACCTTAGCAAACACCTGGGAATCGGTGATCACCAGGCGAGGCGGCACGCGCATTTGGGCCAGGGATTCCGCCACCTGATCCGGGCCGATCACGTAGGAGCGCACCCCGTGCTCGAGGCATTCGCGCAGCACCTGCTGCACCGGCAGAATCAGCCGGCCCTTGGGCGCCTCCTCGTCCAGCGGCACGACCAGGATCACGGTGTCGCCACACTGTAGAAGGTCACACACGATCAGCCGGCTGTTGATCCACTCTTCAGGCGCCAGCTGGAGCAGCTTCTCCTTGACCCGCGCTGCTGTCTCCTGCGGCGCGCCCGTCGCGGAGATCTCAACGAAGGGGATCTCCGCGCGTGCCAGGCGCTCGCGGAGTTGTGGCGCGGTCGGGCCCCGATCACTCTTGTTCACGACGACCATCACCGGCACCTTGCGCTCTTGCAGGCGACGCAACAGGCCCTCCTCCGCATCGCCCCACGCGTCTGGCTCCGTCACCAGGATCGCCACATCGGTGCGGTCGATCACTTTCATGGTGCGCGCCACTCGTTGCGCCCCGAGCGCGGCCTGGTCGTCAATGCCCCCGGTGTCAATGAAGAGGACCGGTCCCAGCGGCAGGAGTTCCATCGCCTTCTCAACCGGATCCGTGGTAGTGCCCGGCTCGGCGGAGACGATCGCCACGTTCTGCTGCGTGATGGCATTCAGCAGCGACGACTTGCCCACGTTCGTGCGCCCGAAGAGGCCGATGTGCAGGCGTATTCCCTTTGGTGCCTGGTTGCTCATGCTCGTCTCCCGCGATGCGGCTCTCGCCGGTGGCCTCCGCTTCCCCTAGAAATAGAGATCCTTCTCGCCGCTGCTGGTTCGCTCGTAGTAGGCCATCAGCTGCCGGAAGAGCTTCTCGGGCACCTTATCACGGGCTTCCTCGATCTCTTTCTGGATGATGCGCTCGCCCGCCTTGGCGGTCTCCGGAGACGCGAAGTCATCCAGCCATTCCCGGAAGGTAAGGATGGCGTTGAGCTTGCAGAAGCAGCCCTCCTTGCCGGAGCGGAGGAGGTCCATGATGTGGTTGCCCGTGCGCCCGCAGCGATAGCCGGCCGTGCAGAAGGAGGTGATGTAACCCATCTCGGCCAGCTCGCGGATCACGCTATCGAGCGAGGTGGTGTCGCCCAGGGTGAACTGCTGACGGTCGGCCTCCTGCTGTTCGTACTTATCCTGATAGGCGCCCACTCCGATGCGTGTTGAAGCATCACGCTGGGTACACATCGGAATGCACTCGCGGATCACCTCCGGACGCTCGCGCACGGTGATGATCATTCCCGTGTAAGGCACCGAGAGTCGGAGCACGCAGACCAGCCGCTTGAACTCCTCGTCGGAGACGCGATAGCGCGTTTCCTGGACAAACGGCGTATCGAGCGCCGGCGTCAGTCGCGGGAAGGAGATGGTGTGCGGGCCGATCCCGAAGCGCGCCTCCAGCTCGCGCGCATGAGCCACCAGGCCCATCACCTCGAAGCGCCAGTCATAGAGCCCGAAGAGCGCGCCGATCCCGACGTCATCTACGCCGGATTCCATGGCGCGGTGCATACAGGTGATCCGCCAGGCGTAGTCCGACTTCACCGTGCCATGCGGGTGCAGCTTCGCGTAGGTGTCGTGGTGGTAGGTTTCCTGGAACACCTGGAAGGTGCCCATGCCCACCTCTTGCAGGAGGCGCAGATCGTCGATGGACATTGGCGCCGCGTTGATGTTGAGCCGGCGGATCCCGGTGGAGGAACCGGTGCGCGTGGGCACCTCGACCGCGTAGACGGTGCGCATCGCTTCCGCGATGTAGCGCGCGTCGGTGCGCGGGTGCTCGCCGAAAACGAGAATCAGGCGCTTGTGACCGATCTGGCCGGCCAGCACCTCGGCCTCGCGGGCGATCTCCTCCATGGTGAGGCAACGCCGCTTCATCCCGCTGTTGCCCGCGCGGAAGCCGCAGTAGAGGCAATTGTTCACGCAGAGATCGCTGCAGTAGATCGGCGCGAAGGTGACGACGCGGTTATCATACACCTTCCTCTTTACCTGTGCCGCGACGTCGTACATCTCCTCCCAGAGGGACTGGTCGGCCACGTTCAGGAGCGTCGCCGTCTCCTCGGTCGTGAGAGATTCCACCGCGAGCGACTTCTGGAGAATATCACGCACCCGCTGCGCGTCCGGCCTCACCGAGGCAAGCTGCCCCTCCAACGCCGCGTCGTCGATGAAATCGCGTCCATCCTGCAAATAGCGTGTCACCTCATCCCGCTTGATCACCTGGCTGGCCCACGTCGGTTTCGGCTCCACTTGGTGTACACTCATTGCCTGCTCGCTCTCGTCATCTTTCCGGCGTCTGCCGGACGCATCCACCGCTCTCCCAAACCGTATCTATGGATAGAACAATATCGATAAAACTGTATCCATTGACAATTATTGCACACCCCCGCTCGCTTGTCAAGCCTCATTCTGGGGGTTCCGGGGGAAGGATTCTGGAATTCCGAGACAAGGACTCCGAAGCCTCGAAGGCGGCGCTCAACCCGGCGCGTCTGTAAGGGCGCCCCTTCATCCGTGGTATCGATGCGATGGTATCGGTGCCGGCGCGGGGCAGGGGGCAGGGGTGGATTTTACCGCGTTGACAGATGAGTGGCATCGTGCTACGATTCAGGTATCCTCGGTTTGGAAGGGCTACGATGGAATACCTGTTTGCGCGCCGCCTGGAGGGAATGCGGCGCTCTACTATCCGCGAGATTCTGAAGACGGCCGAGCAACCAGAGGTGATCTCCTTTGCCGGCGGGCTTCCTGCCCCGGAGCTCTTTCCGGTAGAGGCGGTTCGCTCCGCATGCGACCGCGTCCTAAGCCGCGAAGGGTCGTGGGCACTGCAGTATGGCGCGAGTGAAGGCTATACCCCCCTCCGCGAGTATCTGGTTGAGGCCATGGCCCAGCGCGGAGTCCGCTGCAAGGTGGAGAACGTGCAGGTCACCAGCGGTTCTCAGCAGGCGCTGGACTTGCTTGGACGCTGTTTTCTCAATCCGGGCGATGTGGTGCTGACCGAAAACCCCACCTACCTGGCGGCGATCCAGGCATTCCAGGGCTCCGAGGCGCGCTTCGTGCCCGTGCCCACCGATGACGACGGCTTGATCCCAGAGGCGCTTCCGGAGCTGGTCGCCCGGCACCGGCCGCGGTTTCTCTACACGATCCCCAACTTCCAGAACCCGACCGGGATCACCATGCCTGCGGAGCGCCGGCGCGCCCTCTACGAGACGGCGCTCGCTCAGTCGCTCGTGATCATGGAGGATGATCCCTACGGGCTGTTGCGCTACTCCGGCGAGCACGTTCCGCCGATCAAGGCGCTCGATACCGAGGGCCTCGTCATCTATGCGAGCACCTTCTCCAAGACGATTGCCCCGGGTCTGCGCGTAGGGTGGCTGGTTGCGGATGTGCGGATCCTTGAGAAGTTCCTCATCCTGAAGCAAGCCGCGGACCTGCATACCTCCAGCCTAGATCAGCGGATCGCCTGCGAGTTCATGACCAGTTGCGATACGGCGTCGCACCTGGCGCGGATTCGCACCTCCTACGGAACGCGCTACCAGGCGATGGACGCCGCGCTGCGCGCCCTGCTCCCGGAGCGTTACCAGTGGACTCACCCGCAGGGCGGCATGTTCCTCTGGGTGACCTGCCCCGAGGGCGTTGATACCTGGCCTCTGATGCAGCGGGCGGTTGAGCATAAGGTGCTCTTTGTGCCTGGGTGCGACTTCTTCCCGGACGGTGGCGGCTGCCGCTACATGCGCCTCAACTTCTCCAACTCCACTCCAGAGCGCATTCAGGAAGGTGTCGCCCGCCTGGCACAGCTCCTGCGCGAGTAGCTAACGCGCGGGCTCAACCCGCGAAGAGCGCCGGTCGATCACCACAATGGAACCGGCCAGGCGCTTTGGCGGCGAGGCGAGCAGCCGGAGCAGGCGCCGGTGGACGGCATCCCGGTGGGTGGCGGTATCTCGGAGGAGGATCACGCCGGGGTGGTTGCGGTTAGGGTAATGCACCCGTGTGCGGAAGTCACGGTCCTCGGTGAGCAGCAATCGCCCCTGGCGCGCCGCCATCGCCGCGACCTTGCCGTCTGCCACGGTAGGGCCATCGCCGCCTCGGGCGACGTCTACCAGGCGCGTGACACGGTAGCCTGCCTCTCGCAGGAGGGCAATCGTCGGCTCCGCGACACAGTGATCCGCGAGGAGTTCTACCATCGGCGAATGTCCATCGCTCTCCCTTCTTCGCTGGGAGAGGGCGTTCCCCCTTCCGCGCCGCCGGCTTGCCACCTGCGCCCTCCGCGTCCATAGCGAACGTGCCCGGGCCTAGGCGCCCGTCGTGCCGGCTCCCCCCTGTCTGCTCCTCAGCGCCGGGATCCCCTCCGGGCCCTCCCTCCAGCACCGCGTTCTCCCGAAAAGGGTGTTGACAACTGCTCTCTTCTGTGAGATAATGCGATTGGATAATGATTTATCGATAAGGGCGTATCCATACGAGGTGTCGGTAACTTCAGGAGGGGGGCCCATGGAGACTGGAAAGCAGAAGGGCGCGCCGCTGCCGACGGTAAGACGGCTGCCGACGTACCTTCGCCTGCTGCGGCAGATGGAGGAGGATGGGCGCGAGTTCGTATCGAGCACCGCCATCGCCGACGAGCTCCACCTGGAGTCCATCCAAGTGCGCAAGGACCTGGCGGTGACGGGCATCGAGGGGAAATGTCGGGTTGGCTACCCCGTTTCAGAGTTGATCCGGGCAATCGAGGGGTTTCTGGGGTGGGACAACACGACGGACGCGTTTCTGGTGGGCGCGGGCAGCCTGGGCGCCGCGCTGATAGGCTATGAGGGGTTCGAGCGCCACGGCCTCAACATCGTTGCCGCGTTCGACATTGACGACGCGAAGGTGGGCCGGCCACTCCGTGGCAAGGAAGTGTTGCCGTTGACGAAGTTCACCGACCTGGCGCGACGGATGCACATCCGCTTGGGGATCATCGCCGCGCCGGCCGAAGCCGCGCCTTCTATCGCCAATCTGATGGTGGCCTCTGGGATTCGCGCCATCTGGAATTTCGCTCCAGCGAAGATCATCGTTCCCAACAACGTCGTGGTCCAGAATGAGGATCTCTCTTCAGGGCTAGCCGTTCTCTCTCGACAGCTCGCGGAGATCCTCGAGAAGGAAGGGGAAGCCTGACATGGCTCTGGCCTTACACTCCGCATCTCAGCAGCACCGCAAGTTTCAGCGCGTCTGCGAGATCATTGACGAGCACGATCGCAACCCGGGCCGGCTGGTGCCGATCCTGCAGGCGGTGCAGGACGAGTACCGCTACCTGCCGGAGGATGTGCTCACCTACATCGCCACTTCGCTCGGCATCTCGCCCGCGCGCGTCTATGGGGTGGCCACGTTCTATGCCCACTTCGCGCTGGAGCCGAAGGGGAAGTATATCATCCGGCTCTGTGACGGCACGGCCTGCCACGTGAAGGCCTCGATCCCGATCCTGGAGGCGATCCGCAAGCGCCTGGGGCTGAGCGAGAAGCAGAGCACCACTCCCGACATGCTCTTCACCGTGGAGACGGTATCGTGCCTGGGCGCGTGCGGCCTGGCTCCGGTCGTGGTGATCAACGAGCAGGTGCATGGTCAGATGACGCCCGAGGCGGCAGTCGAGGTGATTGAAGAGATCCTGGCAAGCGAGGAGTCACGATGAGCGTTTCCGAGACGATGCAGCCGGCGCCCCGGACCGATTTGGATGCTGTGGCCCGGGAGTACTGGCAAGTAGCGCGCACCTACGAGCGCCGGGTGGTGATCTGCGCGGGCACGGGGTGCGTCGCCAATGGGGCGCTGAAGGTTCACGCGGCGTTCGTGCAGCAGATCGCCGCCGCCGGCCTGTCGGTCGCGACAGAGCTGCGCGCCGAGGATGAGGGCGGCGATGTTCGCCTCTCGAAGAGCGGCTGCCAGGGGTTCTGTCAGCAGGGTCCGCTTGTCACGATCGAGCCGGACGGGATCCTCTACACGCGGGTTCGCCCCGAGGATGTAGCGGAGATCATTGAGACCACCCTGCAGGGCGGCGAGGTCGTGGATCGCCTGCTCTACACGGATCCACTGAGCGGCAAGCATTGCCGCGGCACCAGCGAGATCCCCTTCTACACGCTCCAGCACCGCTATGTGCTCAAGTCGTGTGGCACCCTGGATCCCGAGGATATCCGCGAGTACATCCACAACGGAGGCTACCGCGCCGCGGAGGCGGCCTTCACCCGAATGACGCCGGAAGCGGTCTGCGAGGAGGTCACTTTCTCTGGACTGCGCGGCCGGGGTGGCGGTGGCTTCCCCACGGGGAGGAAGTGGGGCCTGACGCTTCAGCAGCCGGGGCCCAAGAAATACGTCATCTGCAACGGAGACGAGGGAGACCCGGGCGCCTTCATGGACCGCAGCCTGATGGAGGGCAACCCGCATAGCGTCATCGAGGGGATGATGATCGCGGCGCGCGCCATCGGGGCAGATGAAGGCTACATCTATGTCCGCGCCGAGTACCCCCTCGCGGTAGGCCGCGTGCGCAAGGCGGTGGCTGACGCGGAGGCGCTGGGCATTCTGGGCGACAACGTCTTCGGCACGGGCCACTCCTTCCACATCCAGGTGATGGAGGGCGCGGGCGCCTTCGTGTGCGGCGAGGAGACGGCGCTGATCTCGAGCATCGAGGGTAAGCGCGGCATGCCGACGCCAAAGCCGCCCTTCCCGGCGCAGAAGGGTCTCTTCGGGAAGCCCACGGTGATCAACAACGTGGAGACACTGGCGACGATCCCGCTGATCCTGAACGCCGGCGCGGCAGAGTTCCGAGCCATGGGCACAGAAAAATCGCCTGGCACCAAGACCTTCGCGCTTACGGGGCATGTGGCCAACACCGGGCTCATCGAGGTGCCTTTTGGCGCCAGCCTGCGCGAGATCGTGCATCACATCGGTGGGGGCGTGACCGATGCGACGGGCGCGGCCACGGGCGAGGGCTTCAAAGCGGTGCAGATCGGTGGCCCCTCCGGCGGCTGCCTCACAGAGGGTGAACTCGACCTCCCGCTCGACTACGACTCGCTGCGCAGTGTGGGCGCCATGGTCGGCTCCGGCGGCCTCGTCGTCATGAACAAGCAGACCTGCATGGTCAAGATCGCCCACTTCTTCATGCAGTTCACCCAGAACGAATCCTGCGGCAAGTGCGTTCTCTGCCGCGAGGGCACCAAGCAGATGCTGGCCCTCCTCGAGGAGATCATCGAGGGCCAGGGCACGCTCGAGACGTTGGATCTGCTCGAGAAGGTGGCCCGCGCGGTGCAGAAGGGCTCGCTCTGCGGCCTGGGCAAGACGGCACCCAACCCGGTGCTCTCGACGCTGCGGCATTTCCGCGCCGAGTACGAGGCGCACGTCGTCCAGAAGCGATGCCCGGCCGGCCAGTGCAAGGCGCTTCTCGTGCCCACAATCGACCCGGCGCTCTGCAAGGGGTGCACGCTGTGCGCCAAGAAGTGCCCGGTCGACGCCATCAGCGGCGAGAGGAAGATGCCCCACGCCATCGATCCGGAGAAGTGCATCCGATGCGGCGTCTGCGCCGAGAGCTGCAAGTTTGGCGCGGTCACGGGTTTCTAGCCGCGCCGTTCAACGATGGTAGCCCTGACCAGGAATGGTACGGATAATGAGCGATAACGAATTTCTGACGATAGATGGGAAAGAGGTCCGGATCGAGGGCGAGCGCAACCTGCTCGAGGTGATCCGGAAGGCGGGGATCGACATTCCCACCTTCTGCTACCACTCTCACCTCAGCGTCTACGGCGCCTGCCGCCTCTGCCTCGTGGAGGTGGAAGGGCGGGGGATCGTCGGCTCGTGCTCCACGCCCCCGGAACCGGGCATGAAGGTGAAGACGACCACGCAGGAGATCCGCGAGATCCGCAAGATCGCCGTGGAACTGCTGCTGGCCAACCACGAGAAGACGTGCCCCACTTGCTCCAAGAGCGCCACCTGCCAGCTTCAAGAGATCGCCCGGCGCCTCGGCGTCGATGAGGTGCGCTTCAAGTCCACCCACGAGCCGGTGCCCGTGGATCGCAGCTCGCCCTCGCTCGTGCGCGACCCGAACAAGTGCATCCTGTGCGGCGACTGCGTGCGCGTCTGCCACGAGATCCAGGGGATCGGCGCCATCGATTTCGCCCACCGGGGGTCGTCCACGGCCGTCCTGCCCGCTTTTGGCAAGGATCTGAAGCACGTCGAGTGTGTTTACTGTGGCCAGTGCGCCTCCGTCTGCCCCACGGGGGCCCTCACGGTGAAGTCGGAGATCGACGCGGTTTGGGAAGCGTTGAGCGATCCGAAGAAGAAGGTGGTGGCTCAGATCGCTCCCGCGGTGCGCGTCGCCATTGGTGAGCACTTCGGGCTGGCCCCTGGCACGGTGAGCATGGGCCAGACGGTGGCCGCGCTCAAGGCGATGGGCTTCGACCAGGTCTACGACACCTCCTTCGCGGCAGACCTCACGGTGATCGAGGAGGCGAACGAGTTCCTCGCGCGCAAGGAGAAGGGCGAGCGCCTGCCGATCTTCACCTCCTGCTGTCCGGCGTGGGTGAAGTTCGCGGAGCAGTACTATCCCAGCCTGCTGCCGCATCTCTCCTCTTGCCGGTCGCCGCAGCAGATGTTCGGCTCCATCGCCCGGGAAGTGCTCCCGGAGAAACTGGGCGTCGATAACAAGGACCTGGTGATCGTCTCGATCATGCCGTGTACCGCCAAGAAGTTCGAGGCGAAGCAGGAGAAGTTCATCCAGGACGGCATCGCGGATGTGGATCACGTTCTGACCACCCAGGAGCTGGGCCGGATGATCGAGGCGCAGGGCCTGCGCTTTAGCCGCCTGGAGCCCGAGTCGCTCGATATGCCGTTCGGCTTCAAGACGGGCGCGGGCGTCATCTTCGGAACGTCCGGCGGCGTCACGGAGGCGGTGCTCCGCTACGCGGTGGAGAAGGTGAGCGGGACTCGCCTGGAAGGCGTCGATTTCCGCGCCGTGCGCGGCG
>DUUU01000139.1 GCA_012841485.1 Armatimonadota bacterium | reverse complement strand
GCGGACCGGAGCCACGGGAGCCGTGGGAGCCTCCCGGCTGTAGTCGCCTGATCTCCTCGATCGCGCCCCCGCGAGCATCGATCCCTCGGTACGGGAAACCGCTTCCCGTTGGTTGGAGAGCGTATTGTGAGTAACGTTTTTCAGGAATTGCGCGAGCGGGGCTACATTGCCCAAACATCCGATGACAAGGCGGTTGAAGAGCTTCTTTCGGGGCGGACCACCCTCTATGAGGGCTTTGACCCTACCGCCTCGTCGCTGCATATCGGGCACCTCCTCTCCTTGATGGCGCTGCACCACCTCCAGCAGGCGGGGCACCGCGTGATCCTCCTGCTGGGTGGGTTCACCGCGGTCGTGGGAGACCCCACCGGAAAGTCGGAAACGCGCCAGTTCATCACGCCCGAGGAGGTGGCGGCCAACGGCGAGGCGATGCGCCAGCAGATCCAGCGCCTCGGGCTGCTCGACTTCGAGAGCGGCGATAACCCCGCCGTAGTGCGCAACAACTACGAATGGCTCGACATGCGGCTTTCCGATTACATGCTGAATGCCGCGCGCTACTTCAGCGTCAACCGGCTGATCACTCACGAGACCTATCAGGAGCGCCTGAAGAAGCAGGAGCACCTCTCGCTGATGGAGTTCCTCTACTCCACCCTGCAGGGCTACGACTATCTCCATCTCTACAAGCACGAGGGGTGCCGGCTTCAAGTCGGTGGAAATGACCAGTGGCGCAACATCCTCGATGGCGTCGAACTGATCCAGTACGTCTTCAGCAAGCAGGCCTATGCGATGACCTTCCCGCTGCTCCTCGATCCCAGCGGCCAGAAAATGGGGAAGACTTCCACCGGCATGCGCGTGTGGCTCGATCCAGAGCGCACCTCGCCCTTTGAATACTATCAGTATTGGGTCAACACGCCGGACCAGGACCTGGAGCGCAACCTGAAGCTCTTCACCTTCCTGCCGCTCGATGAGGTCGCCACCATCCTCTCGGGGCATCCGCGCGAGGCACAACACCGTCTGGCCTACGAAGCCACGAAGATCGCTCATGGCGAAGATGCGGCACGCCAGGCCCAGAGCGACTCGAAATCGGCCTTTGCCGCGCAAGGGACGCTTCCTGCGGATGTGCCCACGCTCACTCTCACCGAGGCCGAGCTTGCCGAGGGCGTGAAGGTGACCAACGCCCTGGCCGATAGCGGTCTGGTGAAGTCGCGCGGCGAAGCGCGCCGCCTCCTTCAGCAAGGCGGCATACGCCTCTGGGATGAGCGCCTCACCGATGTGGATCGCACCTTCACACCCGAGGATTTCCGCGAGGTGGAGGGCGTGCGCGCCATCATCCTGCGCGCCGGCAAGGGAAAGGTGCTCAAACTCATCCTCTCGTGAGCCGTTGGGGGCCGGGCGGCCTGCACGTCCGGCCCCTGCCCAACACCCCCGCAGCAAAGGTATTGACGCCATGGGGGGCACACAGGTATAATGGGCACGACACTTGAGGGCCCGGGCAGTCTGTTCCCGCTCGATGCCCTCGCTCTGTGGAGCCGATGGCGCTGTCCATGGCGGCAGTC
>DUUU01000138.1 GCA_012841485.1 Armatimonadota bacterium | reverse complement strand
GGGATGCCGGGGCCGGTGTCGCGCACGGAGATGTAGGTTGCTCTGTCTTCCGACCAGACGCGGATCGCCAGCTCTCCGCCCTGCGGCATCACCTGCACAGCGTTGTCAATGATGTTGGAGAGGACCTGGGCGATCTGTTCTCGGTCAGCCAGGAGAGGGGGAAGCGAGGCGGGGATCTCTGTGTTCACCTGGATCTCTTGCGGCAGGTCGGCATCCGTGAGGACCTGGTTGAGGAGGGCTCCGAGATCCAGCAGGCTGTATTGGGGGGGCGAGTCGCGGGCGAATTCGAGCAGGCCGTTGATGATCCGGCTGGACGCGGCTACCTGGCGGGCGATGGCATCCAGATGGCGCCTCTCCCGCTCGGGCGAGCATCCCTGATCCAGGGCGAAATGCGCGATCTTGATGACGTTGAGGGGGTTGCGCAACTCGTGAGCAACGGTCGCCGCGAGTTGGCCGATGGAGGCTAGGCGCTCGGCGCGAAGGAGGCCGCGCTGGGCATCGCGGAGCTCGCGCGTCTTCATCTCCACGCGGCGCTCCAGCTCGTGGCCCCAGGCTTCCAGGGCGACCCCGGCCCTCTGTGTCTCCTCGAAGAGATCGGCGTTCTCGATGGCCACCGCGGCGCGGTCTGCCAGGAGCACGGCCAACTGGAGGTCTTCCTCGGTAGGCAAGCGGTGTTCGCCATAGTAGGCGGCCACAAAGACGCCTCGCACTCGCCCCCGGCCCCACAGCGGCACGGCGATCATGACACGGATGCCTAAGGCAACGACCTCCTCTCCGAGTTCGCCCGGCGCAGAGGGGCGGCCATGCGCGATGCACGCCTGGCCCATGGATGCGGATCGCCCGAGCATCCCGTTCCCGATGCGCACGGGCCGGGCGGTGAGGTGCTGGCGGAGGCTGCTTGAGGTGATGGTTTCGGCCTCGTAACAGGCAGCGACACTCAGCGTCTCCTCCCCGGGGATCCTCTCCAGAATGAGGCAAGCGTCGCCCAGGAGCTCTGCGGCCTTGGTCACGACGGCGTCCATGGTGGCGCGCACGTCGAGCGTCATCGTGAAGAGCTGTCCGGCTTCGGCCAGGAACCGGGCCTGTTGCTCTTTGCGCTCTGACTGGGCGCGCATCGCCTCGAGCTCGACGACATGCCGGCGCGCTTCAGAGTAGAGTTGCGCATTCTCGATGGCCATGGCCGCGTCGCTCGCTATCTCCCGGAGTACCTGCAGCGCGTCGGTATCGAAGCGGGAGGAGTAACCGGCCACCAGCGCGCCCATGGGAGTGCCGTGCGTCACCAGGGGAATGGTGACCATCCGGCTGACCCCGATGAGACAGGCCTCCAGGCTCTCCTCCCGCGCGGTAGGGCCCGCTTCCGCGGTCATCACCACTCGCTGGCGGATACTCTCGGCAAGCAGGTGCATCGAGTCGAGTGGGATGCGGGTGGCATCTGCGCGCACGCGCCGCGCTGGCGTGCGCGCTTTCGTGGCGGAGAGTACCAGCTCTGAATGGGCACGGTCGATGAGCCAGATCGCCACCGGATCCGCGCGCGTCAAGGATTGCACCTGGACCAGCGCCGTATCAAGCACATGGTGCAAATCGAGCGAGGACGTGATCGCCGTCGTCACGGTCCTCAATCCATCGAGGACGCGGTACTGCCGGCCTTCGCGCAGGAGGGCCCGCCGCAGCGCGACGGTAATGTTCAGCACCAGGTAGATCGATGCAATCAGCGGGACCTGCCCCACCCACACGGGATTGAGGAGCGGTGATCCTCCCGCGGCAAGCTGGTAGTCCACTAAGAGCGAGAGGAGCACGCAGACGACGGCGACTCCCATCGCGAGCGGGGTGGGCAGCAGGGCGGCGCCGCTGATCACGGGGACAACGTAAAGGCACACGGCGTGCCGCGCCGGGCCAGTCGCGATATGGAGCGCACTGACGGCCAGCGCAGAGAGCAGCGAGAAGAGAAGCGCCAGGCGTGGGTGACGACGAGCCCTGGCTAGAAGTGCCCCCGGAAGCCTTTCCGAAGCCTTGGATAGCTCCGGCTCAAGTGGATAGATGTGCGTGCGACTCAACGGCGACCTCACGCCCGGCCCTGGCATTGGGGAGCACGCGCTTGACGCCAGCGCCTGCGAGTGGACTCCGGCAGACAACAAGATCGAGAAACAGCCTCGGGCAATGGAGGCGGGCCCTTGCGGCGGGTGAGAACGACAAGTACTGGTGCCCTAAAAAGCATACCTCCGGTCGTCTACACGGGTCTCTCCAGATCCCTGCCTGGGCCAGGTTCGCGGTGGAATAGCAGCGTGCTGATGAGAAGTTTACCCCGATCCTGCAGGTCTCCAAACGCCCTGGGTGCTCCCGTACGGTGGCAAATCTTGCCTGCGCAGGCCCGCCGCTGCGCCACCAGCCCGTCGGGAGGGGCCAGCCTCGGCGTGGCTGAACGGCTTCGCCTGCGCGGTTCTGGGGGCATCGGCTCGCGCGCGCCACCCTTACCTGATATCGGGAAGGGCCAGTCGCGGTTCCTGCGCCGATGCTGCGACACCCCCCTACTCTCCTGCCTCTGGCACTGAAATTGCGCATTCGCGGGCCGGAGGTGAAGAGGAATGCGCGTTTCGGTTCTCACAGGCGGTATTCTTGCCGCGGCGTTGGTCCTGGCGTCTCCGGCCGGTGCCCAGCGTGGTCCCGGCGAGGAGGCGGGCGCCGAGCAGCGTTTTGCCCCGATCGGATTGGTGCTCAACCCGACGGCCTACACGCTTCCGGCGGGCCGGTGGCTTATCGGGGCGGGTACTTTCCAGCAAGCCGTGGTGACGGGGGAGAGCGACAGGCAGTATTCGGCGGGCATCTTCTACGGTGTCAGCAACAACCTGTACGTGGGTGGCTTCTGGACGGGCGTGCAGCGCGACCGGCCGGATGGCTCCGAGATCGTGGAGAGCTACTTCGGTGGTCTGGCGCAGTATAAGCTCATCAGCGAGCGGAGCGGCTCCTGGGTTCCCTCCTTCTCGATCGGTGGCTATGCCTACACCGGCCCGGGGGACGGCGGCACGCTCTACGCGGTCGCAAGCAAGAACTTGATGGGCAGTGTGCGCCCAGGAGCGGTGTTCCTTCACGCCGGTGCGCGTTGGGATACCTTCAATAACGACGGCCTCGACGACGACGCGATCCGGCCCTTCGTCGGCGCGAACCTGCTGGTGACGCGCGAACTGGCGCTCAACTGGGAGTGGCGACAGCGCCACTTCGGCGAGACCGACAACCTCTGGGCGGCAGGTGCCATCTGGCTCATCAACAACCGGTATGCGCTCTCGGCCGGTGTTCAGGACCCGGGGTCGGGATCCACGCAGTTCTACGCCGGGCTGAGCATTGTCCCCTAGCGCGATGGGACGCGCGGAACGTGCCGGCTCCGGCGGTGAACGGGTGGCGACGCCCTGCTCTCTCCTCGGAGCCGGCCATTCTGCGCAGGGGCGCGCGCATCGCGTGATAGATACGCCCAGCGCCGGCGCGCAGCCTGCCCCGGCGTTTCACCCACGGCTGCGAGAGGAGATGAAGCGTGATGATGCGCACGGACGGGCGGCGGCCCGGTGCCACGCCTCGGATGGCAGCATGGCGCTCTTTCCTGGCCCTCCCTTTCTTCCTCCTCTCTCCCCTTGCCGGGATCCACGTCGAGGGGATGATGCGCGACGTGACGCATTTGGCATCCAACATCGGCCCAAGAGTGGCGGGCAGCGCCGAGGAGCGGCGGGCCGCAGCATACCTTCAATCGCGCTTTGCCTCGCTGGGCTATCCGGCGCGCCTGCAGGAGTTCACGTTGCCCAACGGCCGTCGCTCGGCGAACGTGATTGCCGGCCATGCCTCGGAGTCGCCGCGCTTGGTGATCGGGGCTCACTACGACTCGCGCCCGCAAGCGCCTGGCGCGGACGATAACGCCTCTGGCGTCGCGGTTCTCCTGGAGCTTGCCAGGCGGATGGCCGGCAAGCAGCGCGACCTGCTCTTCGTCGCCTTCGGAGCCGAAGAGCGGATTGATCAGAACCGCTCGCACCACCACTACGGCTCGCGTCACTTCGTGAAGGCGGCGCCGGCCGGGCTGTTGCAGGGGCTAAGCGGCATGATCTGCATCGACTGCGTGGGAACCGGGGCGCATCTCTACGTGCAGGGGACGCGCAATGATGGTGGCTCGCTGGCATGGCGCTGCCGCTATGTGGCGAAGCAGGGGGGAATCGCGGTGAAGGGGGGCTGGGCCGGCCCTTACAGCGATCACACGGCGTTTGCGCACGCCGGGGTTCCGGTTGCATACTACCACCGAAGCCCGCATCCCCTCACCCACACCCCGCGCGATACCCCGGCTACTATCCGTCCGGAGTATCTGAGGCTGGCAGTCCTTGCCGTCTCTCCCGCCATTGAGGCGATCTGCAACCGTCCGTAGCTCGTCGTTGTCCTGAATACGGATGGGCGGTTGGGTATCGCACCTTGCGAATCCTCCGGTGCTCGATGGTCTCTAATAGTATAGCGAGCGCGCCGATTCTGATCCGTGCTCTTGGAAGGGATGGGATGGAAATGGTGAAGAAGAGGTGGGTGGCAATCGCAATCCTTGGCTTTGCATGCGCCCTTCTAGTGCCTGCGCTCCGCGATGGCACGGGTACGCCTGGGTCGTCCGCCCTGGTCAGCGAAGCGAATGCGAGTTCCCCAGCGGTTACGGTGGGCCGGCAAGCTCCCGACTTTACCCTACGCGACCCCGAGGGGAAGCCGGTTCGTCTGAAGGATTTGAAGGGCAAGGTGGTGGTGCTCAGCTTCTGGGCAACGTGGTGCCCGCCATGCCGCATGGAGATGCCTCACCTTGAGGCGCTTCAGAAGAAGTACGCGGGCAAGCCAGTGAAAGTGGTCGGCGTGAACACCGACAAGCAGGGCAAGGCACTCCGAAACTGGATGAAGGCCCGGAAACTCACCTTCACGGTGGTCGCTGATGCGGATCACAAGGTATCCAGGCAGTACCAGGTGGAGGGCTTCCCCACGCTCTATGTGGTCGATAAGAAGGGGATCGTGCGCGAGCACGTCGTGGGGTTCGATCCCGAGATGGAGACGAACCTCGGCCGGCTCATTGATAACCTACTGAAGAAGTAAGGGTCACGCTCTCCCTGGGAGCGGATATGCCCTCTCTCCGCTCCCAGGGAGAGCCTGCACCCGGACGCGGGCTCCCGATCACCCGCCCAGCCGCAGCATTCCTGGCTGCGGCTTACCTTCCCCGCGTGTGCGGCTCGTACGGGAATGGGAGGGGAGGAAGCTCCCCTCTGCGCACGGTCTCCAACGCCTCCCGCGCGCCCGGAAGCTCAGGGTCGAGCATGACCGCTTTGCCCAGCTCGACGAGCGCCTGGTCACGCGCCCCGCGCCGTGCCAGCGCCACTCCCAAATGGAGGCGCACCTCACCGAAGGAGGGCACGCGTTCTACCGATGCCGCCAGTTGTCGGAGCGCCGCGACCACATCGCCCTGCTGGTAGAGGGCCCATCCCAGGCTGTCCATGATGCTCCCCTCGTTGGGGAAGAGCTCCAGCGCCCGATGAAGTAACACCAGGGCCTCATCGAGATGCGTGGCGCGCTGTGCATAGAAGTAACCGAGGGCGTTGAGCGCGTAGGGGTCATCGGGGCGGCGCCGTATCGCCTCGCGGTACGTCGCTTCGGCTTCATCGTCGCGACCGAGGTGCTCGTAGACGATACCCAGATCCACCCGGGCGCGGTGTGCCGGGTCGATGCGCAGGGCGCGCTCCAGCGAGCCGGCGGCTGCCCCCCAGCGTTCCGCGGCGATGTAGCGCGATGCAACGATCACCAGACTCTCGGCGCTTTCCTGATTCAGGAGAAGGAAACGTTGAAACGCGGCATCGGCGCCTGCGACATCGCCCGCGCGCAATCGCCATTCGCCCGTCAGGAGAGCAGCCGGGGCGGGATAGGCGCGCGACCACGCCAGCAGGCTCAGGCCAAACAGCAGAATCAGAGCTGCCGCGGCGAGCAGGCGTTTTCTCAGGCGCCGCTGCGTCCCAGGCTCGTCTCCCTCGCGGTTAGATAGCAGACGCATCGTCACGCTTCCCGGCTTCCCATCCTTCTCTCCCCGCACGCGCGGGGAAGGCCACTGATAGCAGCGGAGGTGACCCTGCCCCGCGCTTCTCTAGCATACGAGATCCGGCACCCACTTGCGTATTTCAGCGGCTGGCAGGGCCCCCTGCCGGAGGATGCGCGGCGGATCGCTCGTCAGGTCGAGCACCGTCGAGGGCACGCGCAGGGGTGCTGGACCGGCATCGAGTACCAGATCGATCCGGCCATCTAGATCCGCGAGCACCTCATCCGCCGAGACCGCGCTGCGAGCCCCGGACCGGTTGGCGCTTGGCGCCGCGAGCGGTGCTCCCAGGCAGTCGATCAGCGCCCGAGCGACCGCGTGATCCGGCATGCGAACCGCTACCGTATCGCCTCCTGCCGTGACCACATCCGGAACCTGCGGGTGCCGGGGCAAGACGAGCGTCAGTGGGCCGGGGAAGAAGCGCGTCATCAGCTCCCGCGCCAGGTCGGGCACGCACCGCGCCACCCCCTCCACCTGCTCCGCCCGAGAGAGGTGGACGATAAGCGGCTTGCTCTCCGGACGCCCTTTCGCCGCGAAGACCCGGCGCACGGCGGCTTCGTCCATTGCCGGCGCGCCCAGGCCGTACACGGTCTCGGTCGGGAAGGCGACCAGCCCACCCGCCCGCAGAACGGCAGCCGCTTCCGCGATTGCCGCCGGGTCGGGCTGATGCGCATCGATTACTATTCGCCGCGTTGCCATGGCTCATCCTTCATCGAATGCCCTCCGTGCTCCAGCCGATCACGGAGGCGAGACCGAAACGCCTCGAAGGGAAAGCGGTCTCCGGGGCATGCCGTCTGCCCAACATCGCGGTGTCGGCACACGTGTTCTATCGGGATCCGGTAGGTGCGGCAGAGGCGGGCGCACAGTTCTACCAGCGCCTCTATCTGCGCCGGCGTTGGCCGCACCGGGCCCTGCGCTCCAGAGGGGTTATCCGCGCTGTGGAAGTTGCCCACGAGGCAGATGCCCAGGGAGTGCTCGTTCATGGGCCGGGCGTGCGCGCCTACGCACTCTTCGGGCCGCCCTGCCTGGACCGTGCCATCGGGCAGAACCACATAGTGGTAGCCGATGTGGAAGACCTTGCCCTCATGTACAATCCCGAATCCGCGGCGGGCGTGCATGGCATCAATCGCCGCGGCGTCAATCGGGCGCCCATGGACGCGCGGCGGACTGGCAGAGTGGTGGATAATGATGCTCTCCGGCCTGCGCGGGATGAAGCGCCAGAGCGGGTCCGGCTGTTGAGCGAGCCAGATCCCGACTGGCACCAACAGCAGGATGCACAGCCGCGGCACGCCTCTGCGCCACGAGCTACGGCGGCGCGCCCGGCGAGAGGGGGGCTTCCTGGACCGGTATCGGCGGTGAGATGTTGTGCGCGGTCGCATGGCCAGCGAGGCCAGGATCCTTCCATGCCAGGTGGAACGCGCGACGGTGCGAGCGGGGGCAGAACGCGGGATGCATCCTTCGACTTCCATCGCCCGCTGAGGATCTCGAAAACCGGTGAGGGAGAGACGAGCTAAAAGCCCGCGCTTCCCTCGCCGGTTATACGATCAGCGCGCATCGTCACCTTCCGCGGCCAGCGGCGCGCGCTCCACGCATTCAACAAAGAGGATGCGTCTCGCGAGGCCGGGCGGTGGCTAGGGGATACGGCCCCCCTTAGCCGACGCGGCGGCCCTCCTGCACCTGCTTCAGGGCGCGTTCAGCGGCTTGCCGGACGGCCGGAACACTCTCATTGGTGCTGAGCGACTTGAGCAGGTCAACAGCGCGACTGTCCCCAATCGTCCCCAGGACGAGCACCGCGCGCTGTCGGGCTTCCACATTGCCAGAGCGAGCCGCCGACATGAGCGCGGGCACCGCCGGCGAGCCGATGCGCGCGAGCGCCTGCTGCGCGTAGAAGGACGCGGAGGACTGAGCGGCCTTGCTCAGCGTGGCGACGAGGGCGGGCACCGCCGGCGAACCGATTTCGGCGAGCGAGTCTCTCGCGCGCGCCGCCACTCGCCACTCCGGGTCGTTCAGCGCGGCGATGAGCGGCACGATACCACGGGCATCGCCGGGCCGGCCCAGCGCCTCTGCAGCCATGCGCCGCACGTTCTCATCCGGGTCGTTCAGCGCCGAGGCGATGATTCCGGGGGTTCGCGCGTCGTCGATTCCCTCCAGCGCGCGCAGCGCTCCGATGCGCACCTCGTAGCGAGGGCTCTTCACCAGGCCGGCTAGCGCGGGCACCGCGGGAGCGCCGATCTTGGAGAGGGCGGCCACCGCGGCATCTCTCAGCGCCTCGTTGTAGCCAAAGAGGTATTTCTGCAGCAGCGAGACCGCGGCGGGGTTCTGCAGCTCGCCAAAACCGATGATGGCCACGCTCACCACTGAGGGATCCTTATCCGCGATGGCGGCGTTCAGCAAGGCATAGGCATCCGGATGGCGCAGCCGGCCCAGGGCGACCAGGACGGCGTTTCGGATGGGCGCGGGCACATCGGGGGCATCCAGCATCGCCCGGATCGGCTTTGCCGCTTCCTGGGCGCCAAGGCGGCCGAGGATATCGATGGCGCATGCCTTCGTGCCAGCATCCGCGTTCTCATCGGCCAGCTTCTGCAGCAGCCAGGGCACCACATCGCCTCGCAAGGTGGTTACCACCTGCGTGACACCAGGGCGCGCAGCAGGAGTGGCAATCGCGTCGATGAGAGGCACGCTCTGCTTGCCGTCTTTCTCAACGGGCGCGAGCACCGAATCGCCGATGGCGATCAGTGCCATCGCCGCACGGTTCTTCACATTCAGATCCGGGTTGCCCAACGCACCGACGAGCTTCCCGATCGATGTGGGTGCCATTCGCTGCAAGGCAAACTGGGCTTCATTCTGAACCGTTGGGTTACGGTCCTTCATGAGCGCGATGAGCTGGTCGGCGGCCGCTTCCGTGTTCATATCGCGCAGGGTGCGGATCATTGGCCGCTTGACCGGGACAGGCTGCCGGCTGAGGACATCCGTGAGGATCTTCATGTCCATCAGCTTCTGCGTGCTCGCCGCCCGCACCGAGTTCTCCTCGCTGCGAAGCCCAGAGATAATCATCTTCTTCTGGACGCTACGCGCCACCAGATACGCGATGATGAGGACGACAATGCCGACGACGATCCAGATACGGCGATTGCTACCGGCGGCTTCCTGCTCGGCTACTTCTGCCACTGTTGACCTCCTCGGATCGTGGGGGACTGATACCGCGGTCGATTCGCGATGGCACCACTCTCGCGCCTGCCCGGAACCTCGGATCCTCGCAGACCGAGGCTGGAGCAGGACCATCCCCGACTGAGACGGGCACAAACTGACGGTGCCATTATGCCACACGGCAGGGGCTTTGTCAACCCTGTGCCTGATGGGCAAGAGACCGGGTGCGCACCGGACATGGCCCCGATGAAACGCGCCAATGGCCAAGAGGGCTCTCCCCCGCGACACGGCCTTATTCGACGTGGCCGCCCGGCTTCCCTCCTCATTGCGTGTGGAGTCGTGCCAGGATCTGTGGAGGGACGCGAGTGGCCGGCTCTCCTGCCCCCGGTACAGGGGCCGGGTTGATCCCGCGGATGAAGGGGACGGACGCGGATTGCAGAGTGCGGGCGCTTCCAGCTCGGCGGTGCGGCCGCTTCGGTCCAGTTTTCATGCGCTGGGATTCCGACATAAGGAGAGGGCAGCCCTCACGCGCGGAGCTCGAAGCTCCGCGCTGCTTTCCGG
>DUUU01000137.1 GCA_012841485.1 Armatimonadota bacterium | reverse complement strand
CCCCTCCCTCCCCCAAGATGGGGAGGGAGAAGGAGGAGCGACACAGGGTTTAGAGCGAGCGCAGGTAGGCGATGCCGCTGGAGAGCTTTTCCTCGGCGGTGCGATCTCCCGCGAAGTCCTCGATGGAGATATAGCCGGAGTAGTTCACAGCCCGCAGGCATTCGAAAAGCTTCGGGAAATCGAAGAGGCCCATGCCCATCGGCACGGCGCGCCAGTTCCACTTCTGGGTGCCCTTCTCATCGACGTCGCCCGGCTCGGGGCGGTGCGCGCCGACGTGCAGGTGGGCCAGGTAGTCCCCGAGTAGCTGGACGGCGAGCGGAATCGTCTCGAAGCCGTCGCGCACCATATTCTGCGGGTCGTAGATGACGCCGATATCGGTCGCGGGGAAGTTGGAGACAATGCGGTAGGCCAGGGAGGCGCTGGGATGGATGGTGCCCCCGTGCATTTCGACCAGGACCTTCACGCCGTATTTCCGGGTGATCTCCAGCGCCTCGCCATAGGCATCCACGGCCTCCTGGTACAGCTCATGGTAATTCACCTCGCCGTTGTAGCCGCGCGGGCAGCTCAACCGGATGGCTGGGCAGCCACACGCCTGCGCGCCTTCGGCCAGGAGATGGACCTGCTCCCGGTCACGCGCGGAGCAAGCCGAGGCAAACCCGGCGATGCCCAGGCCATGATCCGCGCAGACACGCTTGACTTCCGCGGCGCGCGAGAGGATATTTTCGGGAGAGAGGTCGGAGAGGTGCCGGCCCCAGGCGCTGGGCGCGGCGTTCTCCTGGCCGGGCGCGAGCCGGCGCACGCGCCACTCTACGCCGTCGAAGCCAAGCCGCTGCAGCAGCTCGCACGTCTGCACCAGATCATACTCCGGCAGCATCACCGTCGTTGCCGATATCTTCATGGTTTCTCCTCCAGTCGGGAAGTGGCGGTCCGTATCGAGACGGATCCGGGGATCTGCCTTCTCCGCGCGGCCGGGAGGCACCTTCCTCTAGCCTCCTGGCACAGCGGTTGGCCGCAGGAGGGATCACTTTCGGGAGCGAACCGCGCCGCGCCGGTGTCCTGGTGCTTGGGAGTATGACGCATGGCAATCGCGATTGGCACAGGGGTCTTCCTCATCTTCATCGGACGCTTGGTCTATCACCGCGTCTACCGATGGCAGCAAGAGCAGGGTCGGCTGCGTAGCAAGGATCCGGATCACTTCGGAATCTTCCTGCTGACCACGGGAACCGCCATCGCCCTCTGGTTCGCGCTGGATGTGGCGATGCAGTGGCAGACGCCGTTCCACTGGCGCGTGGCCGCGATCCTCGCGGGGTTCCTACTCGCCGACGGCATTCTGGCAGGCCTGGGTCGGAACTGAACGGCGGGGTGCTCGCAGCGGGCCCGCCCTCCCTACCCACCTGGGAGGAGCACGGTCACGAAGACGTCGTAGAGCGCATGGGTATAGACGACGATACCGAACCCTCGCGCGATGAAGAGCCCGTTGAGGACCAGGCCGGCCAGGAAGCGGTAGAGGAAGGAGTGGAGCGAGAAGGCATCGGCCATCGAGCCCACGTAGTGGTAGCCGGAGAAGAGGAAGGCGCCCAGGAATGCTGCGGCGATGTAGGCAGGAGCCGGCCTCGCCCCCATCCCCTGCCGCAGGAAGAAGAAGAGCGCCGACACCAGGATCACGCGGAAAACCAGCTCCTCATACAGCCCCGCCCCCAGCGAAAGGATGAAGCGCGCCGGCGCATCCAGTGACTCCATGCCCGGCGCCAGGAAGGGGATGCGGAAGAGGGAGCCGAGCAGGAAGTTGATCACGCCGCCGAAGAGAAGCGCGTAGACGCAGCTCTCGGCAAACATGAGCACGAAGTAGGGCTTGATCAGCCGGATGCGCTTGGGGAGCGTCTCGAAGCGGTAGATGGCCACGATGCCGAGGAAGAGCAAGCCCACAAAGGCATGGCGCCCGTAGGGCCCAAGGAGCATGAAGGGCTCCTTCAATGCCACATCGGCGGCGTTGCGCACCCCGGTCGGCGAGCCAAAGTTGAGCCACCACGCGCCTACCTCATACAGCACCAGAAGTGGCAGCACCGCCGCTGCGGAGTAAGTGAGCGTCCTCGATAACTCGTAGTAGGTCTGGGGCTTGCGCGAGCTGTTCCGCGATTGCGACATTCCCTTCTCTCCGCCGCTATTCTACCACGTTGAGCCACATCCGCCAAGGGCATCGCGCGCTGGCCCATCGGCGCAGGCCCGGCAGCGCAAGCCCGTAGGCGCGGGTGTTACTGCCCGCGCGACGCCTCGCTCGCGCACGCATCCGGCCGCACCCAGGGCGGAGTGGCCTGCCTCTTGCTGGTTCATCCCATACCGGTTCGGCAGGAACGGCCGCTCTCGCCTTCCTGCCGCCGCAAGATCGGGAGAGTGATCGATGTTGCATCCGTGGGATGGAAGGACGCCCGGCTGGGAAATCACCCTGGTAGCCATCAGGATCTCCTTGTCGAATGCTCTCCTTGCTGGGTTGGCGTTCCTGATCCGCTCGTTCCGCGCGTGTTCCTCAGAGGAGCGCCCGCTTATACCCAGCGGGCCCGCGCTTCATGGCATCCAGAAGCGCACTGGGGGCAGATGAGGCAGGATGGATGGTGAACGGCTGAACGACGAGGGGGCATGCTGGTGAAAGTCGCTCGGTTTTCATCCGCCAGGGACGCGGTCGATTTCGCGCGGGAGGCACGAGCAGCCGGGTGGCGCGTCACGCTGCCGGATGCCGCCTATCCCGTGACGCGGGCCTCACTGTGCGCGACGCTCCTGGGCGCGGTCCTCGGCGGCCTCCTTTTCGGCACGGTGGGTGGCCTCGGCGAGCTGGGGCTGATCCGGCTCCGGGGCCTGGAACCCCTCTTCGCGGCGCCGCTGCTGGGAGTTGTGTTCCTCCTCGCCGCCGCCGGGGCAAGTCTTGGCGGCCTGATCGCCGCGTTGGTATGCCTGCGACCGGTGCCCTTGCTGACCCCCGGACAACCCTACCGCGTGTGCATCGATGGCCGGGGGAGTTGCGAGGCGATGGACAACCTCGCGCGTCGCTACGGCGGCAGCCTGGATGGCCAGGCCGGCCTGCAGACCGAGGCGGCCCCGCCCCCCAGCCAGCGTGAGATGACTCTCCCGCGCTGGCTGGCGTGGGGAATCGCGGTGGCAACGGCAGCCATTCTGCTCATCGCGGCGTCTTATATCTGGCTCGTGGCCTTCTTCCGCGGCCCAAGCTCCAACCAGGAGACGCGCATGGGCTACACGCTGAAGAACGCGCAGCGGATCCCGGCGGAGACACCCGCCTCGGTGGGCCGGGTGTTGTCGCAAATCGTAGGCGGCCCCACCCTGGCGGTGCCGGAAGACCCCATCGCGGCCGCCATCCTCGCGCCGGTGGCAGCATCGCGCAACCAAACGCTCGTGTATGGCGGCGCGCCGGCGTCTCAGGAGATTGAGGCGTTGGCAGCCACCGCCCTGCGTGCCCTGCCGGATAGTCGCGTGCTGGTCGTGGTTCCGGTCGAGGCACCTGCATACGCGCTCCCGCCGGCTTATGCGGCCGCCTTCTTCCGCGCGCCGGTCATCCCCGCCGATTCCCGGGGCATCCCTGCCCCGGTGCGCGCCGCACTGGAGGGCCGCCGGGGCCTGCGCATCTTCCTCGGCGGGCCGGATGGCCTGATTCCCGAGAGCGTCGCGGCCGGGCTCCGCCGTTACGGCACGGTGCAGCGCGTAGCGAGTGGCGACATCTATCGGCACGCGCTCCTCTGGGCACGGGGCCGGTGGGATGATTTCGGGTGGGGCATCAACGAGCGCTTCCAGCGCGACGGCTATCCCTGCTTCGCTCTGGCCAACCCAGAGACGCCCGATTTCGCCGCCGCAGGACTGCCACTCGCCTATCGCGGAAATAACGGCCCGCTGCTCTACACGCCACGGGATCGTCTGGATGGGCTCACCGAGCAGTACCTGTGGCGGCTCTCGCCCGATTACTTTGTCACCCCCTCGGAGGGTCCCTTTATCAACCTGCGCATCCTCGGGGGGCCCGACGCCGTGAGCTACTCGGTGCAGGCGCGGGCCGACCTGGCGAGCGAAGTGCGCGCCTATCGAAACCAGGGCGCCGGAATGAGCGGCCTGGCGCTGCTCGGCTGGGCGTGGTTCTTCATTGGGCTGGCCGGTTCCATCTGGGCGCTCTTTGCCATGCCAGCGCGCCTGCCAGAGACGGGCTTCTATCCTCGCCTCTCCTGGCCCCTGGCGATCCTCGTGCTGGGCCCGGTAGGCATCATCGCTTTCCTTCTGTGCTATCAGGGCCGTCCCGTCAGCTCCGACGAGGGAAAGCCGGTCTACGTGCGCCCCCTCTGGGCTCGTACCCTCTCGGCGACCACCATGAGCCTGGGCGCCGGCCTGGCGCTCATGATCGCGATCTTCTACCTCATGCAGCTGAATGGGCTCCCGCTTTTCACCACATTCGCCGGCACGCGCCTCTTCTGGCTAGGATCGCCTCTGGCGGCATGGATGTGGGCGCTGATGGTTATCCCGGCGTTCTTCCTCTCCACTCTCCTCTTCACCGGGCCGATGATGGCCGAGATGGCGGGCACCCGCTACCGGGGCGGGGTGCGCCTTGCCGCGCCGGTTGTCGCGCTCTCTTTGGTCACGGCATCGTTAGGAATGTGGACACTCGTCTGGTACTGGATGAACTTCCATCCCTTGATGGCAGAGGAGGATCGATGGCTCTGGATCACGCCTCTTTGGTGGGGCGCAGCGCTCGGGTTCCTCACGGCGCTGATCCCGAACTATCTGATGGAACGCGCCGGGTGGAAGAGCGGAGGGACCTAGGATGGTACGCCCGTCGCTGACGCTCCTGGCAGTCGCCGTTCTCCTCGCGCTTGGCCTCGCCTGGATCACGCTGACCTGGGGAGACTCCGGGGCGCCGCTGACAGCCGCCCCCAACCAGAACGCGGAGCTGATGGAGCTGACCGGTACCACGGCCCGGCTTTCTGGACAGACCCACCTGCGCACGGCGGTTGCCTACGCCCAGGCGGTCTACGCTGCGAACCAGGACCCGGACCGGCCCGGGGCAGTGCTCCTCGTGCGCGATGATGACCCGCCGGCCGCCATCGCCGCCACGTGCCTGCAGCATATGCCGGTGAACGCCCCCATGCTCTTCGTCACGGATGGAGGCACCCGGGTGCCGGATGCGACGATGGATGAGCTGCTGCGCCTCAACCCCAAGGGGGTGATGGTGGACAACAACGTTCAGGTCTACCTTGCCGGGAAGATTCCCGAGAGCGTGCAGCAGCAAGTGGAGAAAGCCGGTTTCCGCGTGCGCCGCCTCTTCGCGGAGAACGCCGTGGCCCTGGCCGAGGAGCTGGATGAGTTTCTGGCCGTGCTCAAATCGAACCACTCCGAGGAGATCCTCATCGCCGCCACCCAGGCAATCGACTATGCTTTCGCAGGGGCAAACTGGAACGCGCACCGGGGCAGCGCGCTTGCCTTCGTCACCCCAGACGGGGTGCCTCCCGAAACGCGGCGGATATTGCGCCGGCGCGCGCCTAGCCGCGCCTACCTCTATCTCTTCGCGCCGCCCAACGTGGTGAGCGCGTCCGTGGCAGCCGAGCTGTCGCGGTACGGCCACATCCAGCGCATTCCGGGGACCACACCGCAGGAGATGGCCGTACGCTGGGCGGCCTACCGCGATGAGGGCCGGCGGTTGGGCTGGTGGTTTGGCGAAAGGGCACGGAGGATCGGCTGGGGCATCACCGAGCCGGGACACAACGCGATCCTGGCCAACCCCGCCGACTGGCGCGAGGTGGTGCCCACAAGCGTCCTCTCGCATCTGGGGAAACACGCCTTCCTGCTCCTGACCAATCCCGACGGCACGCTGCCCGCCTCGGTGCGCGCCTACCTGCAGTTGCTCAAGCCGGCGCGCACTCACCCGAGCCAGCAGATCTTCAACTTCGGTTGGATTGCTGGCCAAGGTGTGCCCGCCGCGACAGCACGCCAGTTCAGCGACCTGCTGCGCGTCGCCGAGCCCTCCGCGCCGGCCCCATAGGCGCGGGTGCTTGCGCCCGCGCGATGCAAGCAGGGCTCCTCTGGCTGGCCGGCGAAGTTACACTCCGGGCACGGCCCAAACGCGGGGAACGGAGGTCGCGGAATGCCTGGGGGAGAAGCCGTCACGTCTTTGAGTTTCAAGCCGGATTTTGAGGAGGCCAAGCAGCGCTGGCTCGCCTTCTGGGAGGGCGAGATGCTGGATCGGCCGGTCTGCAACATGCTGGCGCCCAAGAATGGCCAGCGTTGCGCGCCCGCGCCGAGATACCTCTCTGGCGCGCGCGAGGCGTTCGACACCGTCATCCCGCAGGTATTGGCGCACGCCGAATCGATCTATTGGGGTGGCGACGCCATCCCCTGCTACACCCCCAGCTTCGGCCCCGACCAGATGGCTGCGTTTCTGGG
>DUUU01000136.1 GCA_012841485.1 Armatimonadota bacterium | reverse complement strand
TGCCGGCAAGATCGAAACCTCGCTGCTGTGGGCGGCGGAGCCGGACTGCGTCGACACGTCGCGCTTCCCGGCGCCCGATGACCCCGGGCCGCACTTCGCGATGGGCCCGGATGCCCGCGAGGCAGACCGCCGCCTGGGCGAGGAGCTGATCGCTCGCTTTGCCGAGGCGCTGGCGGCGAAGGCCAGGGAGCTGCTGGAGGCGTATGACCGCCTCCAACCAGAGCGCCGGCCGCTCACTTTTGAAGAGACCGAGCGGATCTGGCAGGAGGAGATTCGCCCGCGAATGGGCGAGATGGCCTCGATGTGCGACACGCGCCCCGGGCAGGCGCCGCCCCCGCCGGAATCGCGCTGGCATCATAACTGGAAAGTGCCCAAGCTGGACTAGGAGTGAGAGTATGCTGCAACCGAAGCTCGGAGCTTCGCTCCACACCATAGAGAAGAACCTGACGCCCGAGGCGCTTGCCGCGGTCGAGGGCTCGCGGATCGCCACGGTGGAGATCCACCCGATCCTTTTCGCGGCGGACGCGGAAGGCTCGATGCGTGCCGCCCTGAAGGAGATGCTCGCACGCACGGGGATCCGTCCGATGACGATCCATGCGCCGTTTGGTGGGGCGTATGACCTCTCCAGCCTCGACGAGAGGACGAGACAGGCCGGCCTGGAGGTGGTTCTCGAGGCCGTCGACCTGGCGGTAGAGTTCAACGCGCCGATGGTCGTCGTCCACCCTAGCGCCGAGCCGATCCCGGCGGAGGAGCGCGAGGAGCGCCTCACACGCTCACGGCAATCTCTAGCCCGGGTAGGCGAGCGGTGCGCCGAAACCGGCCGGCAGGTTGCGCTGGAGCTGCTCCCGCGCACCTGCCTCGGCAACACCATCGAGGAGCTTTTCGCCTTGCTGGAGAGCCTCCCCGAGGAGCAGTTCGGGGTCTGCCTGGATGTGAACCATCTGATGGACCGCTTCGCGGAGCTGCCGGAAGCCGTCCGGCGCCTTGGCTCGCGGCTCATCACCACGCACCTTTCCGACTATGACGGCGTGGATGAAAAGCACTGGCTGCCAGGCCAGGGCGTCATCGATTGGGGCGCTCTCTTGAAAGCGTTCGATGCGACCGGCTACACCGGGCCGCTCAACTTCGAGTGCCGGCTCGAAGCGCCCACGCCCGCGGAGCGCGTGCGCTCGTTGGAAGAGCGTTTTGATTGGATGGTCGCGCGCTGGCGGGAGCGATAGCGGGCTGGTAACCGGTAGCCGAGGCGGCATGGCAAGCACCCCATCCTGCCCACCGGGGAGAGCAAAGGCCTGGTGAGGAGCGAGAAGATGCCGAAGATCGCAACGATGACGAGCATCGAGCGGATGCAAAATACGCTGGAGAGGAAGCCCGTTGATCAGACGCCGGTCGCCGTCAGCCCATGGGGAACGACCATCGCGCGGTGGCGAAAGGAGGGTCACCTCGCGGAGGGCGAGGACGTTGCCGAGCACTTTGGCCAGGACCTGCGCACCGGCGGGTGGCTGAACTCCACGGCCAACCTCGACTTCACGCCGGTGGTCCTGGAGGAGACGGAGGAGACGATCCTCACTCTCGATGGCAACGGTGCCCGGCTGCGCCGACACAAGCTGCACGAGAGCACCCCGGAGCACGTCGGCTTCACCGTGGTGGATCGGAAGAGCTGGGAGGAGCACGCCAAGCCGTTTCTGACGGACCTGGACCGGCGGCGGATCCCGTTCGAGGGGTATCGGAACGCGAAGCGGTTCGCGGCGGAGAAGCAGCGCTTCTTCTGCTGGGCGGGCGTCGGCCCGTTCGAGCAGATGCACCCGCTGTGCGGGCACGAGGCGATGCTGATGGGCATGGCGCTCGATCCAGAGTGGGTGAAGGAGATGGTGATGACCTACGTCTCGCTCACCATCCACCACCTGGAGGTCCTCTTCGCCGAGGAGGGGAAGCCGGATGGGTTCTTCGTCTACGAGGATATGGGGTTCAAGGGCCGGCCGTTCATGTCGCCTGCCATGTACCGAGAGATCATCTTTCCCGGGCACAAGCGCCTCTTCGACTTCGCCCACTCGTTGGGATGCAAGGTGATCGTCCACTCCTGCGGCTACGTCGAGCCCCTGGTGCCCGGCCTCATCGAAGCCGGCATGGATTGCCTCCAGGCGATGGAGGTGAAGGCAGGCATGGACCTCCCAACGCTCTTCCGCCGGTTTGGCGACCGCATCGCGTTCTACGGCGGCGTGGATGTGCGCACTCTCATCAGCAACGACCGCGCGCGAATCGACGCGGAGATGGATCAGAAGATCCTCCCCGTAGTGCGTGGAGGCGGCGGCTACGTCCTCCATACCGACCATTCCGAGCCGCCCGAGATCGACTATGAGACGATGCGCTACTTCGTCGAGCGCGGGCGCACCCTGGGGCGAGACTGACCGGAAAGAGGGAGGCGCAGGGGTTTCGCGCATCACGAAGCGCGTGTGCATCCTCTCCGGTTTGAAGGGACTCGAGATGACACAAGAGGCTCTGGTGCCCATCCGGGCAATCACCCGTAGGCCGAAGTTCCACTGGTTTGCATACTACGATAAGCTGCAGTTCGACCCGTCAGGGCGTTTTATCCTCGGCATGGAGGTTGATTTCGAGCACCGCTCTCCCCAGCCGGGCGAGGCGATCAAGGTCGGACTGATCGACCTGGAGGACGGCGACCGCTGGACGGAGCTGGGCGAGAGCCGCGCCTGGTGCTGGCAGCAGGGGTGTATGCTGCAGTGGCTCCCCGGCTCCGAGAGCGAAGTGATCTGGAACGACCTGGAGGGCGACCGCTACGTCTGCCACATCCTGGACGTGCGCACCGGCAAGAAGCGCACTCTCCCGGCGCCGATCTACAGCGTCAGCCCGGACGGGCGCTGGGCCGTGGCCCCGGATTTCCGCCGGCTGGGCCACATGCGCCCCGGCTACGGCTATGTCACGCTTCCAGACCCCAACAAGGATGTGAACGCGCCGGAGGACTCCGGGATCTGGCGGCTCGACCTGAAGACGGGCAAGAACGAGCTGATCCTCTCCCTGGCCGATATCGCGAAGATCCCCCGTGAGGGCTTCGATTTTGCCAACGCGCGCCACTGGTTCAACCACCTGCTGATCAACACCGACGGCACGCGCTTCGAATTCCTCCACCGCTGGCGCGACGTGGCTCCCGATGGCACGCTGGCCCCCACCTGGCTGACGCGCATGTTCACCGCCAGCCCCGAGGGAAAGGAGATCTACCCCCTCAACGACTTCGGGAAGACGTCGCACTTCATCTGGCGCGATCCCGAGCACATCCTCGCCTATGCCGACTATGATGGCAAAGGCTGGCGCTTCTGCCTCTTCAAGGACCGCACCCGAGAGGTGGAGGTGATCGGAGAGGGCATCATGGTCGGCGATGGCCACTGCACCTACCTGCCTGGGAATGAGTGGATCCTGAACGACACCTATCCCGACAAGGAGCGGCGGCAGCAGATCTACCTCTATCACGTGCCTACGGGGCGCAAGGTGGTCCTCGGGCGCTTCACAGTTGCCCCCGAGTACACGGGCGAGTGGCGGTGCGACTTCCATCCGCGCTTCAGCCGCGATGGACGGTGGGTCACCTTCGACTCGCCGCATGGGGGGAACGGGCGCCAGATCTACCTGCTCGACATCTCGGGCATCGTCGGCTGAGGGGCGCGCGAACGTCTAGGCAGCGCGGCGATCCGGGCGGACCCGCGCGGAGTCCGGAAGCGCGCGTGAGAAGCAATAGCAGGGGGTCAGCTCCTGTCCTGCAGGCGGCCGCCCACGATGTGCCCGTGCGGCAGAAGCTGCCCCCCTACAACGTGCGATCGTAGCAGTTTGAGCTGCCTGCGCCGGGGGTTGGCCAAGAGAGGGCTTCATCCCCGGGCACAGGCGACGTCAGTTGTCGCGAGTTGGGTCAGAGTTCCAATAGTCAAGCGAGTCGGCGTACTCCGGCTTGTCTTTGTACCACTTCACGTGGCCATCGACAAACACGCAGTTCGCACCGTCCTTGTGCCGCTTTCGCACGCGCATGTTGGGTGCCTGTACCGTGCCGGCGTTGTAGGCGTCATAGAGCAGGGTGACCTTTGCCACCTGCACAACCTGCGCCATCGCGACGGGGTTCGCCTGCCCCAACGCCGGCGAGCGGCAGACCTGGTCGTTGACGCTGTAGCTGTACTGGCCTGAACCGAGCGCGGAGAAATCGACGTCGGCGGTGCCGGCGTTGCTGGGGCATCGCCCGATGCCCGTGTTCTTCGTGTAGGGCACGATGGCGTCCATAGCAGTGACGTATTTCGTCGCGCTGGCTGGGTAAATTCCCATCGGGAACGTCTCGTCGTAATCCTGAATGTACATGGCGGTCGCCGTACCAAGCTGCTTCAGGTTCGACTGGCACGTGGAGCTGCGAGCGTTCTCACGGGCACGCGCAAAGACAGGAAAGAGGATCGCCGCGAGGATGGCGATGATGGCGATCACCACCAGCAACTCGATCAGGGTGAAACCCTGTTTGCCTCTGTGCGCTACCATAGGTCACCACTCCTTCTGCCCGTGTCTGACGGGCGCGTGGGCGGCCAGAGACATATTGTACATTTGCACTGGTAGGATATAGCATCACTCGCGGCCCCTCGTCAAGGGCTTTTTGCCGCCCGGATTCCGAGATAAGGAAACCGGTCTGGGCACAGCGGTGCCCGGCTCTATGGCCTAGCCCCCTCCAAGGTGAAACCGCGCTCTCCCGCCGCGCGTCCGCGGCTCAGGTGATCTCCGCGTGGTACTCCAGCGCCGGCCCCTCAACCTGGAAGAGAGCAACGCGGTAGATCCCGTTCCGATTGGCCGCCGGCCATGGCTCGAGCCACGGGCCTTCCTGGCACCCAGGCACGTGGAGGGCGTAGGTGTGGCCGGCATAGCGGACGGTGGCACGCCCGGGCGCGAGCGTGACCTCAGAGCGCAGCTGTCCGTCGGTCTCGAGGAGCGGCGCCTGGAGGTGAACCTGCGGCGCGCCTGGAACTTCGATCCGGCATCGCAGGCCCTCGTCAGAGAGCCGGTAGCACTCGCGCACCTCGGTGGCCCCGGGTAGGCCATCGCCCCGGCTCTGGTAGGTCACCGCCAGCTCGACGGCGCTGTTCTCCTCCCGCGTGGTGACGGCAACCGCGTGGCTCTCGCGGTTCGCTTCCGCCAGGTAGCGCCACGCTCCCGCCACCGGCCAGCCTGGGCCAATCGCCACGGCCCGGCGCGGGTTCGCGACCGCGATGTGCCACTTCGGATCTGGCACGATGCTCATATTCAGGGCAAGCTCCACCGGGGCACCGCGCTTGTGGAAGCGGCCCAGGCCGGTCGCGTCGTAGCCGGGCTGGCCCGCGGTGTCTATCTGGAGATGATAGCCGCCAGCCGTCGCCCACACGCGATAGAACGCATCCGCAAGGTGGAGCGTGTACCCGCCCACGTCGGTGGGGGCGGGCGCCATTGGGATTCCGGTGGCAGCACAGTGGTGGGCGCCCCCGAAGAGGTTGGCCGCCAGGAGACCGTAGGCGGCGTGCAGGCTCCCGGTCGGGTTGTAGCGGTCGTGGCCGTGGCAGGGATACGCGCGCATCTGGTGCTTGAGCGAGAAGTAGGGATCCTGGAGGATCCAACGCCGGACGGCCTTGGCGCCGGCGAGCGCCATCCGGCGCAGCGCGCCCGCCAAACGCAGGTTGCGCCGCCTCGCCTCCTCCTTCGCCTGCCATTCCGCCAGATAGGCGATCATCGCCTCCATGTGGTGGAACTGGTTGCTCCGGCCGCCGTAGGGGGCCACGCCGTTCGGTGAGATGAAGAGGAGGGTGGCCAGCGCTCCCCGGCGCAGCATCTCGCGCGCCCAGCCGGCGTGCTCGCCTTCCCAGCCGTGCTCGAACATGAAGGCAAGCCCCTGGCGGACGGTCAGGTCGTATGTCACCGGATCGTTCGGGTCGCGGTACATTCCGAAGGGCGTCCACTGCTCCAGTTGGCTAGCAAGCGCCTGCTCGACGTAGTCGTGCCGGTCAGAGAGCCCGCTTTCGATCCGCACCACCTCGGCGGCGGCGTTATAGAAGAGCCAGTTGTGCCCGCCGTCGTAGAGCTGCTCCGGATCGTAGGACGCCAGGTCGCGCGTCCAGCGCTCCATCCGGTCGCTGGGGGCGGTGCCGGCCAAAACCTGGTAGAGGACAAGGGCATCCTTGAGGTAGAAACCGGAACCGCGCCAGGCTCTCCCTTCGCGGTAGGCGGCGACCACCTGATCGCAGCACCAGTCGAGGGCAGCCATCGCGGATTCAAGGAGATCGAGGCAGCGTCCGGCACGCAGGAGGTGGGCAACCGCGCCGGCATAGCGCCCGGTAGCGGTGGACGTCTCGACGCCGGGAGGGCCATAGAGATCATCCACGTGCCCGTCCGGCGCCTGGAGCCGGGCAGCCTGCCGGACGATGCTCTCCGCCAAGTCGAGGTAGAGGCTGGCCGGCACGGCGGGCAGTGTTTCGTCATCGGCGCGAGCCAAGATCGCGTCTACTTTCGCTTCGAGGTCCAGCGCGGGGTGCATCGGGCGTTCATCCTTTCGCTCGGTGGGAGGGGCGGCAGGGTCGCCCCCGGCTTCGCCGCGATCCGGGCGCTTTCCTGCCGCGCGGAAACGCTTTCCGAGGTTTCTCTCGCGTGCCAGCCGACCGATTGCCGCGCGCTGGGTGGACTCTCCCGCCGCGCTGTGCTATACTCTCGGAAAGGACGAGGTGTGGCGGGTGAGCCCGCTCTCATCCGGCATACCTACTACGAGAGGAGGAATACGATGCCGGCGAGGAAAGAGGGCTTCACGTTGATTGAGCTGCTAGTCGTGATCGCGATTATCGCCATCCTGGCGGCGATTCTGTTTCCCGTCTTTGCGCGAGCCAGGGAGAACGCGCGCAAGTCCACCTGCCAGAGCAACCTGAAGTAGATCGCCCAAGGGATCGCGATGTACGTGCAGGACTACGACGAGGTGTGCTTTGCAGGCAACGGCTATCAGGGCAACTCGGGGAACTACCAGCTGATCATGCAGCCGTACTTCAAGAACACGAACATCTTCACATGTCCCAGCCGGGGCTTCTCATCCTTCGAGTACGGCGGCGATGGAGCTTACGGTCGGTTCACGCTGTGGTATGGCTACTCGAACATCTTCCGGCGGGGAGCCAGCATGGCGCAGATCTCGGCGCCCTCGGAGACCGCGATGGTCCACGATGGCTGCCACCCGGCTGTTGACGGCCCCCGCGGTGCCGTGCCGAAGGTCTGCAAGGGCTTCGATCCGTGCCAGACGACGGTTATCAACGCTTCCCATTTCTACCATAGCGAGGGGAGCAACGTCGCCTTCTGGGACGGCCACGTCAAGTGGTACTCCTGGCAGAACCTGAGCATCACGGGGAATAACCCGCCTTCCATCTGGCGCACGAACTGAGGCCATCTGGAGCGCCGCACCCCATCAGCGCACCGGCGTGTCGTGCGGGCCTTAAGACCCGCGCGACACGTCCGTAGGCATGGGGGGTGGGCCCGCGCGACGCCTATCCGGGCCAATCGGTGCGCGGGTCCTGAAAGTCCGCACAGCTTCTCAGCAAAGGCCCTACGGGCCTCGGCCAACCGCCGGACCAGCTATAGGGTGCGCGGGGGGGGGTTCCGGCCCAGGCCGTAGGGCTTTGCTCACACGCAGCGCGGGTGTTGATGCCCGCGGGGTCTTTATGCCCGTGCCATCATCCTAGGGCGCGAAGCGCCACGGCGCGGCCACGCCCGGCTGGGCCTTTTGCAGCTCGCGCGTGGCGTACCACTTCACATGGCCGTCGACGTGGCCCATGATGCCGCCATCCAGGTGGCGCTTAGGCAGGTAGGTGGCGTGCCGCCGGTAGAGATAGAAGAAGTATTGCGGGTCTGCGCGCGCGCCCAGATCCTCACTATCGCCCAGCAGAATGGTCTCCGCAGGGTACTCCACCTCCCCCAGAGTCGTACACCAGCCAGTACCTGGGGAATCGGGCCGGTAGCCGAACTCCTGGTAGTTCCAGCCATAGCCCAACCCCGAAGAACCAGAGTGCCTCAGACTGGGGCATCTGATGATCTCGGCGTTCTTGAGGTAGGGGTCGAGGAGCTGGTACCAGTAGATGTACGCGGTGCCCCGCGGCGGACACGCGCCAGCAATGAGCATCTCATCGTAGTCCTGGGCATAGCTCAGGACCGCCATCATGATCTGCTTCACGTTGGAAGTGCAGTTGGCCTTGCGCGCGTTCTCGCGAGCCCGGGCGAAGACCGGAAAGAGGATCGCTGCCAAGATGGCGATAATCGCGATCACAACAAGGAGCTCAATCAACGTAAATCCGGATCGCCGCTTCATTGGGAACCTCCTTTGAGCTCGGCACTACGAGCGAGGGATCTCCCCTCCTCTGGGCACCGCGCCCAATATAGCAGGCGCATCTCTTGGCGTCAACGCCTTATCAGCACCGGAAAACCGCTGGCGTGGAACCCAAAACCGTTGTTCGCGCAACTGAATGCTTGCTACTAAGAGGAAAGGTGTAGTATAATGCAGGCAGGCTTGCTGATCCAGCACCTTGCACCCAATGGGGGGTTCTTCAGGCGCCGGACAGCCAGGCCGAAGGAGGGACCATACAATGAGGTTCGTAACCGCAGCGATGGTGGCGCTCCTGGCGATGGCCGGC
>DUUU01000135.1 GCA_012841485.1 Armatimonadota bacterium | reverse complement strand
CGCGTATCAGCAGCTACGGCGTGGAAGAGTCGTTGGTCGATGCGGTGGTCCTGCTGCGCAGCACGCGCGATGGCCTGCGGCGCAAGCGTGGCATTGAGGTCTTCAAGGCGCGGGGTGCCAACCACGTCATGGGCGAGCACCGCATGCGGATCACGCCGTCGGGCATCAAGGTCTTCTACCGACCGGCAAGAGGAGCGGAACGCGATGATGCCTAGCGCGGATGGCGGGACGAGGGGCGCACCCCAGAGCGCGGGCGCGGTGCGGAGCGTGCACTTCGCGCCGGTAGATGCGATCCTCGCGGAGCCGCTGCCCTTCGGCACGGCGTGGCAAGTGGAGGGCGATTCGGGAATCGGCAAGACGATCCTCGCCTCGCACTTCGCTATTCAGGGGCTTCGCCGGGGCGAGTCCGTGCTCTTCGTGGCGTGTGATGATGCCCCGCAGCGGGTGCGTGCCAGCCTTCAGCGCTTCGGCTTCTCCGTAGGTAGCTACGAGCGCCAGGGGAGCTTCGTCCTGGTGGACGCCTTTTCCGAGGGGGGCGACGAGCCGTATCTTCTCTATGATCGCTCGGATCCGGAGGAGCTCGCCTACCTTCTAGCCGAGGGCCTCTCTCAGGTGGCCCGGCCCACCCGGGTGATCATCGACTCGATGACCTCGGTGGCAGCCTACCTGGCGCCGCGCGACCTGATTCACCTGGTTTACGAGAAGAACCGCATCCTGAAGGAGCCGGATGTGGTTCTCCTGGATCTCTATCTCGCGGATGCGATGGACCCGCGCGAGACGAACTCCGTGTCCAACGCGTATGACGTGTCGTTGCGGCTGTTCTATGCCGAGGACCGCGGGGGGATTCCCCGCCGCAACCTCCAGATACGCAAGGTGCGCGGGGGCAAGTTCGACCCGCGCCCGTTTCCATTCAGCATTCACCGGGAGCACGGAGTGTTGGTCGATAGCGATTACTACCATCGCTGAGGCCGATGGATCCAACAGTGGGAATGCACGCTTGCCCGGCGTGATGAGAGGCGCCGGGAGTCCTTGGGCCGGCCCAGGCCGCCGGTCCGGCAGGAGTGGCTGTTCATGAAAGAGCTGAGGATTACCACCGAACCGACGCAGGCAGGTGGGCACGCGGTACAGGTTGTACGCGTGGCCGGCTACATTGACGCGCACTCTTTCCCGCGCTTCGAGCAGGAGATGCTCGCCTTGATCAACCAGGGGAGCTTCCGATTGCTGCTCGACCTTCGCGAGGCAACGTACATTTGCAGCACCGCGTTGGGCCTGTTGATGAGCGTATTCCGCCAGGTGAGGCACAACGCCGGCGACCTGGTGATCGCGGGGATGTCCGATAAGATCGCCAACATCTTCAACCTGCTTGGCTTCTCCAAGCTGATTCGCGCCTTCAGCTCTGAGGAGGAGGCGCTGCAGTGCCTGGCTATGACCGAGGGACAATGAGCACACAACGCGAGCGCCGGGACCTGGCTCTGGTTGTGCCCGGCGAGACGGATTACCTGCACCTCATCCGTGACTTCGTCTGCGCTGTGGCGCGCAAGATGGGCTTCCCGGATCAACGCGTGGGCGAGATCGAGATCGCGGTGGACGAGGCCTGCGCCAACATCATCGAACACGCCTACGGCAGCGCGCCTTCCGCTGGCCGCGTGATTGTCGCCCGCTACCCCGATGGAGCGATGCAGGCGATCACGCTGCGCGTCTCCGTCTTTGCCAACCGGATCGAGTTGCGAATCCTCGATCAGGGTCCGGACTTCTCCATCAGCGAACTCAGTGATCTGGATCTGGGCGCGTTCGTCGCAGGCGACCGAACACGGGGCATGGGCACCTACATCATCCGCAACTTCATGGACGAGGTGCATCATGCCTACCACCCGGGGGTTGGGAACGAGCTGACGCTCGTCAAGTACCTTTCTCAAGCGTAGGAGAGGTGCGTGCGCCGGGACGAAGGAAGGGCTATCGTGGAGATGGAGGAGCATCCGCTGTGTGCCCGCTACCGGGAACTGCTTGCCGACTACCTGGAGAGCGAGGAAGCCCGGGCGTTGCCGGCGCTGAGGCTTCTGAGCGGCGAGTTCATCCGCTGCCAGATCGGTCCCGAGGAGGTGGCGGCGTTCCACGAGCGCGCGCTGAGCGAGTTGCTGCCTGCCCTCCCCGGGGAGCGGATTGCTCCTGCCTCCATCCGAGCGGCCGCCTTCCTGCGGCTCGCGCTCCGCGGCTTCGGTGTTGACCCGCTCCGCCCCTACCTGGAGACGTCGGTTACCAGCCGTTTCGTGGGCCAGATCCTGCGCGAGCTGGAGGCCGAGTTCCACCTTCCGGACGTCGCGCGCATCCGCATCGGGAGCAAGTACGCGGAGAACTTCGAGGGCGATCTGGCGAACTACCTCGACATGTTCCGACTGCAGGGCCTGGGCAACCTGACCCTGGAATCGGTGGATGAGGCGCACGGCGAGTTGCTCTTCACCGGACGAGACGTGTTCGAGAGCTACGAGACCTCGGATTACCCGCAGGACCATTTTACCCGCGGCTTCCTGGCGCGCGCCGTATCGATTTTGGCCCGCCGGCAGATGAACTGCGAGGAGGTGGCCTGCCAGGCGCAAGGCGCTCCCGAGTGCCGCTTCGTGGTGACACCGGTCGCACCCGGCCCCATCCCAAACCTCCGCCGCTTGCTGGACGGGTGACCGCAGCACTCGGAGTAGGTTCGGATAGCGTTGGGCCGGGCTCGTCTGGGCGATGCACGAGAAAACGGCATCGAGCGGATGCTTCCAGCGCGGGGAGACCGCGGTCGGACGGCCCGCGTCCTGGGAACGCTTTTGGGGGGAGTTTACATGCAACGACTTCGCATCGCCATCCTGGGAGCCGGCACTGGCCGCGGCCAGTCCTGGCAGTCCACCCTGCGCAAGCTCTCCGAGAGGAGCGATCTGTATGACTTCTGCGCGGCCTGCGAGGTGATCGAGGAGCGCGCACGGCAGAACGCCGAGCGGTGGGGTGTGAAACCCTACACGAGCCTGACGGCCATGCTTGCCGAGGAGAAGCTCGATGTGCTCCTCAACGGCGTCTCCTCCGACAGCAACCCCATGGCCGTGGGGCTGGCCGCAAAGCACGGCGTCCACCCGATCACCGAGATCCCAATCGCGCCCACCTTGCGCATCGCCGATTACATGGTGCAGACGTGCGAGCGCCACCGCGTGAAGCTGGAAGTGACGGAACAGGTCTTTCTCTGGGCACGCGAGCAGCTCAAGCGGAAGATCATCGAGAGCGGCCTCATCGGCGAGGTTACGCACGCACGCCTCTGGTACACCAACAAGGCCGACTATCACGGCCTCAACGCGGTGCGCATGCTCCTGCCGGGCGAGGCCACCCGCGTGCTTGGCTACTCCGGCAAGGTACGGGTGCCTCACTTCGTCGGCTATGAAGGCGAGCTGGTCCAGGAGGACTCGTGGGACGCCGCCATCATCGAGTTCGACAGCGGCGTGGTCTGCCTCTTCGAGGACCCGCCCCGGGGCCGGATGAGCTCGCGCTGGGACATCGAGGGCACCCTGGGCCAGTTGGTCGGGAATGACCTCTACATCGGCTCCGTCGAGCGCGCCACGCACTATCCCTTCCTGTACGAATACACCACCATCGACGGCGAGAAGGTCCTGGATCACCTGCGCGTGGAGACCGACCCGCCCATCGTCTTCGAGAACCCCTACAAGAAGTATGGCGCCGCCGATGATGATGAGGTGGCACGGATGGAGCTCCTGGTCGGCTTCCATCGCGCCATCACCCAGGATACGGCGCCGGCCTATGGCGCTGCCAACGCGCGCAAGGACCTGGAGATCCTCTTTGCCCTCCGCGAGAGTGCCCGGCGGAATAACACCTGGGTGGAGCTGCCGCTGACCGCGCCGACCGCCCTGGAAGAGGAACTGGAGGCGGACTTCCTCCGGCTCTATGGCCACGCTCCCGAGGATGCCGAGGCGCTGTCGCACGTAGCCATCCCGCGCGCCGGCGTGCGCTGGCGGGTTGCCGGGTGGGATTGAGCCTACGAGGCTGAGGTTGCCCGCAGCCGCTGGATGCGGAACATCTCGATGATCTCCTCCACGGTGGTCGCGTCCTCGGGGCGTTTGTCGGTGCGGATCCAGCCGACCATGCGCGGGAAGCGCAAGGCGTAGCCGGTGGGCTCGCCATCGCGGCCGGCCGCGTGCAGCGGGCTGCGCGTGATTTCGTCTGCCTGCACCTCCACGACATAGTGCGGCTCGCACCATACATCCGGCTGCAACACCGAATCCACGCGCGCCGGCCGGTGGGGCACGGCGTCCTGGTCCAGAAGCTCGCGCATCTTCACCCACCCCTCATCTGAGAGGCCCGAGCCGATCTTGGCGACCGTCTGGAAGCGGTCGCGCTTCTCATCATAGACAGCGGCGAGGAGCGAGCCGATCCCAAAGCGCGCGCGCTGCCCCCGCCCATAGAGGTAGCCCACGAGCACGCAATCGATCGTGTCTGCCAGCTCGGCCTGGTAGCCGCGCTTCAGCTTGATCCAGTTGAAGGAGCGCGCGCCGGCCGTGTAGACGCCATCCAACCGCTTCAACATGATCCCCTCGAGGCCTTCGGAGACTATCTCATCGAAGAAGCGCTCCAGTTCGGCGGCGTCGTCCGTGACCAGGACCGGTGAGAGGGCCAGGGCGGATTCGGTGGCGGGCGTGACGAGCCGCTCCAGGGCGGCACGCCGCTCGATGAGCGGGGCGGTGAGGAACTCGCGCCCATCGGCATAGAGGAGGTCGAAAGCGAAGAGGCGCAGGGGAACCGCCTCCTGCATCGCTTCGACGCGGTGCTTGCGCCGGCGCTGGACGGTCACCTGGAACGGCAGATACTCGCCCGTCTCCGGCAGGTAGCCCACGGCTTCGCCTTCGAGGATGGCGGAGTGGGCGCCAACCTGCTGCAGTGTGGCCTCGGCGATCTCCGGAAACTGCCCCGAAACGTCCTCCATGTTCCGCGAGAAGAGATGGACCGTGTCGCCAACGCGGTGTATCTGCAGACGAAAGCCATCGTATTTCGGCTCGGCCTGGCACCGCCCGAGGCGGCGCAGTGCCTCCTCGG
>DUUU01000012.1 GCA_012841485.1 Armatimonadota bacterium | reverse complement strand
GGTCTGCCGGAACCGCGTTCTGGCAGCAGCTCGTCTATCCCTATTTCAACAACGTGGATGTCTTCACGTGTCCTTCGGGCGCGCGCGGGGTGGCTTCGAAGCCGTATCTCGGACACTATGGCGCCAACGAGCTGATCATGCCGCGCCACAGTTCCCTGACGCCGCCGCTCAGTCAATCCCAGCTGGTCGCGCCGGCCAGCACCTTCCTCTGCTTCGACTGCGGCGCCTACTTCCTCCATCCCTCGAACGCATCCTCGCCCTCTGGATCGTTCTGGTACATGCCCGGCTCCGGGGAGATCCTGGGTCTGGATTCCAACCAGCAGGTGAACGGCTACATGATCGATGGGAATTGCCGGCAGGATTTCCAGTCGGGCCGCCACTTCCTGGGGGTCAACATCGCCTATGCCGACGGACATGTGAAGTGGCTGAGGACGGAGCAAGTGATCCAGGAAGCGCGCAAGCCCGCGCCTAAGCAATATGGTGCCTGGAACCCATCCAACGAGTAGCTGGCGGCTGGTCACTATCAGGATGCGGGAGAAATAGGCCGGCCTCGCACAGCAAGCTAGGGGCCATCCTGTTTCCCTGTGTCCCGCATCCGGAGAAGCTCGCGATGCCTGAGAGTTCGCGCACCATCCACCCTGAGGCCACCAATGTGGAGATCTGGCCCGGATCCGAGGGGTATCCCTGGGCCGATACCGGCATCCGCCTCTGGACTCGCGAGGCGCTCCTGCGCCAGGTAGGGCCGGACGAGCTCCTCTGTACCTGGACCACCGGCGGGTTTACCGAGCCCTATGAGGGCAACTTTACGATGATCGCCCGGAGCCGCGATGGCGGTCACACCTGGTCACCCGCGGGCGAGTTCCGGCATCCAACGCGGGGCCTCTTCACCACCGAGCTGTTCACGCCGGCCTCAGGCGAGGTGCATGCCTTCCTGCAGACCTATGCCTCCGGCGCGTGGATGTGCCAGCTTCACAGCTACCGCGCGGTAAGCCACGATGGGGGCGAAACCTGGGATGGCCCCCACTCGATCCCCGGGGGAATCCAAAACGTCTGGGTCAATCGGGGCATCATCCACTCGTCCGGGCGCTGGATCCTCCCGGTGAGCTGGGCCGAGCTGATTGGCCCGGAATGGGCGGAGCCCTCGGTGGGCCGCGCTCCGGCGCCTGGCCAGGTCGGAACGCGCGCGCTCTCCCAGGTGGAACTCCCCTATGGGAGCGACACGGGGCTGCGGTATCAGGCGGCATGCGCCTGGGCCGACCGCAACCACCGCTACGTCTGCGGCGTGCTCCTCTCGGACGATGGCGGCGAGAGCTTCCGCCTGCGCGGCTACCTCAAAGGCGGCATCCACGGCTGGCTGATCGAGCCGCGCGTGGTTGAGCTCTCTGATGGTCGCGTCGCGATGCTGATCCGCTCGCAGCGCGACGGCCGGCTCTGGCGCAGCGAATCGGACGATGCCGGCGAGACGTGGCAGCCGCCTGAGCGCACCGAGATTCCAAACCCCGCCGCCAAGGTCAACCTCCTCCGCGCGCACGATGGCCGGATCTTTCTCCTACACAACCCGGTGCCCCTGGAAGAGGGCACGCCGCGAGGGCGCAATCCCCTCTCTCTCTGGGTGAGCGACGACGACATGCGCACCTGGCGGGTGAAGGTAGACCTAGTCACGGATGCCGACCCGCGCGCCAATCTGAACTATCCAGACGGCTTTCTGGATGAGGAGCGCGGCGAGCTCTGTTTCGTGTGGGAGGATACCGTGCGCGTCTACCTGATGCGCGTGCCGATGGAGATCGCCTGAACGGCCGACTCGCCATTGAAATACCGGGCGGCTCTCGCCCGGAGTTCGGACCGTTCGTGAGATACCCGGATGGGCCGGGCCGTCGCTCCCACCCTCGCGCCGGCGCGCAGGGCGCGCGAGGGGGTGCTGTCTCGATGGAGGCTTGTGGTCCTTGATAGGAGGGCTATGATGAGAGTGCTGATGGCGTTCATCGTAGGCATGATGGCGCTCTTAGCGCCGGCGGGAGCGCAGGAAATCGGCGAGGAGCTACTGCGCAACCCCGGCTTCAACGAAGACGCGAACGGTGACGAGCTGCCGGACGGCTG
>DUUU01000134.1 GCA_012841485.1 Armatimonadota bacterium | reverse complement strand
GCGACGCGGACCGGAGCATCTGGTACTCTTTGTCGGAAAGCGTCTGGCTAGGCGCGACGACAATCGAGTCGCCGGTATGCACCCCCATCGGGTCTAAGTTTTCCATGTTACAGATGGTGATGCAGTTGCCAGCGCCGTCGCGCATCACCTCGTATTCGATCTCTTTCCAGCCGAGGAGGCAGCGCTCGATCATCACCTGGTGGCGCATGGAAAGTTTCAGGCCACGCGAGCCGATCTCCATCAGCTCTTCGCGGGTGTGGGCGAAGCCACCGCCGGTGCCGCCGAGGGTGTAGGCCGGCCGGACGATGAGGGGATAGATGCCCTGGCGGGCTACCTCTTCGAGCTGCTCTTCTGTCTCGACGATCCAGGATTCAGGAACTGGCTCGCCGATGCGGTGCATCAGCGAGCGGAACTCCTCGCGGTCCTCCGCTTCGCGGATGGCGCGGAGCGGCGTGCCGAGAAGCTGGACGCCGAACTCCTCCAAGATGCCGTGGTTGGCAAGCTCCGTCGCCAGGTTGAGGCCCGTCTGCCCCCCGAGCGTGGGGAGGAGGCCGTCCGGGCGCTCGCGGGCGATGATCTGGCGGGCGAAGTCCACCGTCAGCGGCTCGATGTAAACGCGGTCGGCGATGTCGGTATCCGTCATGATCGTGGCGGGATTGGAGTTGACCAGCACCACCTCGACGCCCTCCTCGCGGAGCGCCCGGCAGGCCTGCGTGCCGGCATAGTCGAACTCGGCCGCCTGTCCGATCACAATCGGACCCGAGCCGATGACCATCACCTTCTTAATCTCTGCCTTCTTGGGCATCCATCCACCTCGTCCGTATCTGTCTCACTCTCGAGAAACCCGCAGTTCTCAAGATGTCACATGCCGACACTCCAGGGCACCCGGCGACCGAGGTCGCGGGCAACAACGGTACGAAGCCTGCCTTCGCGGGCTCTCCAGCCGGCGCCGGCCGACTTCGGGTAGGTATCGCCCGCGGTCTCCAACCGCCGGCCTCCCGACGGGTACCAGGCCAGGGCGACAGCCCGCATCGCCTCCTGTGAAACCCCACCTGGCACACCGCTAGCCCATCCGCTCCACGAACTGCTCGAAGAGATAGAAGTTGTCCCAGGGGCCGGGGCTTGCCTCCGGGTGGTATTGCACGGTGAAGACGCCCTTCCCCTCGTGGCGGATGCCCTCGACCGTGCCATCATTCAGGTTCACGTGCGTCACCTCGGCGCCAGTGCCGGCCAGGCTCTCCGGGTCGAGGGCGAAGCCGTGGTTCTGCGAGGTGATGTAGACCCGTCCCGTGGTCAGATCCTTCACCGGGTGGTTGCCGCCGCGGTGCCCAAACTTCAGCTTGAAGGTGGAGCCGCCCAGGGCGCAGCCGACGAGCTGGTTGCCCAGGCAGATGCCGAGTATCGGCAGCTTGCCAAGGAGTGCGCGGATGGTATCGACCAAGTAGCCAAGGAGCGCCGGGTTGCCGGGGCCGGGCGAGAGGAGGATGCCATCGGGTCGGTGCGCCAGGATCTCCGCCGGGGTCGTCGTGCAGGGCACCACCGTGACCCGGCAGCCAAGGGAGCGCAGCGAGCGGAGGATGCTGTACTTCAGCCCGCAATCGATGGCGACGACGTGGTAGCGCACCTCGGGGGCGGCCGCATCCGCTGGCTCCTCCCAGGTGTAGGGCTTCGGGGTGGTCACCCTGCGCACGAAGTCGACCTTACTATAGTCGGGTAAGGCCTTCAACCAGGCGAGCATCGCCTGGGGGTCCTCGCCGGTAGAGAGAGCGCCCATCATCACGCCGCGCACGCGCAGGTGGCGGGTGAGCGCGCGCGTGTCGATCCCCTGAATGCCGACGACGTTATTCCGCTCCAGATACTCCTGCAGCGTGCCCTGCGAGCGCCAGTTGCTCGGCACTTCGCACAGCTCGCGCACGATTAACCCGGAGACCTGCACCCGGCTCGACTCGATGTCCGGCTCGGTGGTGCCGTAGTTGCCGATCAGCGGGTAGGTGAGGGTGAGGATCTGCCCGGCGTAGGAGGGGTCGGTGAGCATCTCCTGGTAGCCCGTCATGCTGGTGTTGAAGACCACCTCGCCGTAGCTACGTCCGGCGGCGCCGATGGCCGTTCCTGTCCACACGGTCCCGTCTTCAAGCACAAGCGATGCTTTCACTATGCCACCTCTATTCCCATGCTTCCATGCACCCGCATTCCCTTGTACATCAGGGTCGCAGTACCTCCCCATCGCAGTAGGCACACTGGAGAACCTCCTCGTGGCCGGCGATGCTCACAAAGCGCGGGGCCAGATAGGCCTCGTTCCGGGTAACGCAGCGCTCGTTGGGGCAGACGAAGTCTGGCGGGGTGCGCACCGCGGCGGAGCGCGCCTCCGGGGGGCGCGTGCCGGCG